>DASWFA010000430.1:0-2643 GCA_036394475.1 Binatia bacterium | reverse complement strand
GGGAGACTTCGTACTGCGACTTATTGTAGTAAGCCCGGCCCAAAAGCGTGAGGCTGTCTTTATAAGTAGGGTCGTCGCGGACGACCTGATCCAGGGCGACGATCGCCTTGTCCATATTGCCGCCTTTGCCCTTTAAAAACTGCTCTTGCCCCTCGTTGTAATGGCCGCCGATTCCCAACCTCACTTTATCGTGCGAAAAAATATCCCCGCAGCCGGCGAGAAGTCCGGCGGCCAGAGCCAGGAGCAGGAAGCCCGCAAACCGGCGGTTGACGTCGAATCGTGTCCATCCCATCCTGCTCATCCTGCTCATTTTGGAAAAATGAAATTTAATTATTGCCGCGTTTACCACTTCTCTTGTCCTTTCTTTGACTGCCGGCTTCGAGCGCGCGAAGCATGTCCCCGGCCAAACGCTTGGTATAGTCTTTAAGAGACATTCCCTTTAAACCCGCGATAGATGATTTCCGAGATCCCGTCTTTTTCCCCGCGCTTCCCTTTTTCATAAGCTTCCTCCAGGGCGCGCTTGAGCTTCGCCATCAACTCCTGGCGCGTGTACTTCCGGGCCACCGCCCGGACAAAATTCATGTCCGCGAGCGCCGCCTGGCCCCGCCCCCGGCTGTTGTCGATGACGGCGATCTCGACCCGCTTGTCTCCCTTGTAGGTTTCGGCGATTTTTAAAAGCACCTCGGGCGCGCCCAGGTGCGTGTCCAGAAAAGCCTCCAGGGGAAGCGTCCGCCCGTTGCGCTCCGCGCGCGGCAGCGCGCCGCCCGACAGGGAGTCCACCGGATCGCGATACACGTAGACGATGCTGACCTCTTTGCCCGCCTCGAGCGCCTGGGCGATTCGGTCCAGGGAAGATTTGAGACTCGACAAGGTCGTGTCGTACACGATCTGGGCCGCCCCGACGGCGTGCTCCAGCCCGGTGATTTGATGAATGCTCGTGGTCTTGCCGACCCCCGCGCCGCCGCCGGTGAACACGACCACGTTGCGCTCGCCCTGATTCGGCTTTTTCTTAAGCTCCCTTTTAAACAGCTCTTTCGTGAAGGCGCTCGAAGGCTCGTGCACCGCGGCGCTCCACCGGGCGCGCGCGGCGCGCGTTTGCGGGTCTTCCGCCTCCATGCCGCCCGGCGCGTAGTCCGGAGAGAGCTCGCGCGCGTTGTCCGTGTTGATTTCCTTGCCGTATTTGGCCCGGTACCGGGCGATCGCCTCGTCGGTATGCTCTTCGAGATATTTGGCCAGACGCGCTTCGACCTCGCGCTCCGGCGGCGTCAGGTTTTTCGCCCGGACAATTCCCAAATTGCCGGGATAAAAACCGCCGTCCTCGGCCGCCTTCCCGGCGGCAGAGCAAGCGGCGGCCAACAAGGCGAAAACCAGCGCGGCGGCCGACCGCCGGTCGAATCTCAAGTCGCGCCCGTTCATGTCTCCGCCGAATCTATACTATGCCTCGGGGAAAAAAAAGGGGAGCCGAACGGCTCCCCTTTTTCAACTTGTTTCAGGCGGATGCTAGAACACGTAGCGCCAGTTTAGGTTCATGTCCACCCAGTCGCCGCCTTTGGTGGAGCTGCTCGTCTTGGAGCCGATGCCCAGGTTCTGTCTCGCCGCCACCGGCAGATTCTTCGCGTCGTACCACAACACGTTGACGCCGATGCTCATCCGGTTGGCGATGAAGTACCAGAGGTCCCACTCGCGGACGAGGACCGTGTTGCGGTTGAAGCCCGCGCCGGTGCAGCCGCTGCCGCCGAAGTCCCGGCCGCCGCCGGCGTTACAATCGACGTCGTTGCGCTCGAAGTGCGTGCCGAACAGCACCGAGCCGGGCGCGGTCGCCGAGCCGGTGAGCCATCCCTTCGGGCTCCAGAGGTAGAGGTCGTGGCCGATCAGGAAGTTTTGTCCGACCGTCTTGCCGACCAGCGAATCCTGCTTGCGGCCGCCGCCGTCGTAGCGCTGGAAGCCGCCCACCGCGCGGAGCCGGTAAGGACCGATCTCCCACTGAAAGCCGGGCATGAAGAAATGCGACCAGCCGGGCCCGAGCACGTCGCCGGAATCCCACAGCGTCTGCCGGGCGCCGTCGCCGTTGTCCTGGAGCCGGAGCCGGGTGCAGCCGTTATCGGTCGTGGAAAAACGCTCCGACCGGCAGAACCAGCCGCCGACCTCGAAGCCGATGCCCTGGATCCATTTGCTCTTGACCTGGGAGAACGGCTCGACTTCCAGGTGGAAGGAGAAGTTGCCGCCGGAGTCCTTGTTGCTGCTGAGGCCGTCGTCGCCTTCGCCGATGGTCCCCATCACCATCTGGAACTCGCGGATTCTGCCCGGGATGCCGATCGCGTTCAGCGACCGGTCGTTCCAGTTCACGTTCATCCCCTGGCCGCTGCGGCCGGTGTTAAAGCCGTTGTTGCGCGACAGCAGGTCGTATTCCATCTGGCTCCCGGTGCTGCTCGAGCCCTGGCGGTACGAGCTGATGGCCCCCTCGGCGTCCATCCCGAAGCTGAACGTCGGCAGCCAGGGAGTGATCTGCTCGAGATGGATATACACCCCGGCGCGCTGGAGGATCGAGCCGACCCCGGTCGCCGTCGCGTTCTTGCCGTTGCCGGTGCCGAAGCCGTCGGCGTCGATGCCGTAGCTCATCTCGTAGAAGCAGTCGTTGATGCA
>DASWFA010000429.1:0-6854 GCA_036394475.1 Binatia bacterium | reverse complement strand
GAGCCGTTCCGCCCCTTCGCGCCTTCCGTCCTGGCCGAGCGCGCCGGCGATTACTTCGCCCTGCCCGGCGCCGGAGAGCGCTATCCCGCCCGCTTCATGCTCTATGTCGTCGACGTGAAGGAAGACAAGCGGGAAACGCTTCCCGCGATCACGCACGTCGACGGCACCGGCAGGCTCCAGACCGTGCGGCGGGAAGAAAGCCCCCGGTACTATGCCCTGATCGAGCGCTTCGGGCAGGCGACCGGAACGCCCGTGCTGCTCAACACCTCGTTCAATCTAAAAGGCGAGCCCATCGTCAACACGCCGGCCGAGGCGTTCCACACCTTCACCGAAAGCGGCATGGACGTGCTCGTGCTGGGCGATTACGTGATCGAAAAATCCCGGACCCATTGAGGAGGTAGACTGCATGCGGTTCATCGAAAGCCTGGCCGTTCGCATGGGGATCCTCGGCGAGCTGCTGCTTTTTTTCTGGCGCAACAAGTGGTGGTGGATCACCCCGATGATCTTCGTCCTGCTCCTGTTCGGCGGCCTGATCATCTTCGCCCAGAGCAGCGCCATCGCGCCGTTTATTTACACGCTGTTCTAACGGATAGTTCGGCGCGAAAGGAGCGGGGCGTCTTGACAGCGTCCTGGAAAGCCAACACAATTGCATCATGGCGATGGAAGAGACCGCCGGAGTGAGCCGATGATTTACCCGGAAATACGCCGCATCCACAGCCCCGACCTGGAGCCGCCGAATCTGCCGGAGGACCCGACCGACTGCGAAGTCGCGTTTCAACTGGCGGTCGGTCCGAAGGACGGCGAGGAGGAAGAGGCGTTTACGTTCACCGTGATCACGCCCATCCGCCTGGCCCAGGCCGTGGAGCCCCAGTGGGGCCGGGGCAAGCTCGTCGTCCTCAAGTTCGATTGGCCGCTGGTCGCGGGGGCGATCGCGCAGCTGTTCGCGCAATGCGGGCGCCCCACCTGGCCGGAAGTGACCGCCGAGCTGAACAAGGCGCTGCTCGGGGAGTTCGATGACTCCAAGCCGGCGGTCAATTAGCCGGCCCTTTGCGGCGAACTGCTACAGCCCCATCTTCTTCAAAACGTCTTTTCCCGAAGTCCTTCCGGCGGGAGCTTCCTCGGGCAGGTAGATCATGACGCCGCCGCGCACGGGGCGGATGACGATCACGCCCTCGGTGGCGAGCTGGTTGGTCCATTTGATCGGGTCTTCGTTGAAGTAGGAGCGGAACGCCTCGTTAAAACCCGAATAGATCGTGTGGATGCCCTTGTAGGGCTCTTTCCTCAAGGTGACGATCGCCTTCTTGACGAACTCCGCCTGCGTGAGTTTTTCCCCCTGGTTTTCTTCGTCCATGGGCGGCCCCCTAACTTTTCCTGCCGGTGAATTTCTTGAGCAGACGGGCCAGCGGGTCGTAGAACTCGTCGACGACGCGCTCTTTCAGCGGGATGATCGCGTTGTCGGTGATCTTGATGTGCTCGGGGCAGACCTCGGTGCAGCACTTGGTGATGTTGCAGAAGCCGAGGCCCATCTTCTCTTTCAAAAGCTCGCTCCGGTCGTTGGTGTCGAGCGGGTGCATCTCGAGCGCCGCGTAGCGCACGAAAAGCCGCGGCCCGGCGAAATGCTCTTTGTTCTCGTGGTGGTCGCGGATGACGTGGCAGACGTTCTGGCAGAGAAAGCACTCGATGCACTTGTGGAATTCTTGCACCCGGTCGATGTCTTCCTGGAACATGCGGTAGGTCCCGTCGGGCTCTTTCGGCCGGGGCTTGAAGGCGGGCACGCGCTTGGCCATCTCGAAGTTGAAGCTCACGTCGGTGACGAGATCGCGGATGACCGGAAACGTCTTCATCGGCGCGACGGTGATCGGCTCGCCTGTGTCCAGGCTGCTCATCCGGGTCATGCACATGAGCCGGGGCTTGCCGTTGATCTCGGCGCTGCACGAACCGCACTTTCCGGCCTTGCAGTTCCACCGGACGGCCAGGTCGCCCGCGTGCTGCGCCTGGATGGCGTGGATCACGTCGAGCACCACCATGCCCTCGCCGGCGGCCACGCGGTATTCCTTGAACGCGCCGCCGCCCGCGTCGCCGCGCCAGACCTGCATGACGAATTCCGCCGCCGCCATTATTTCTGCTCCTCGAGGAGTTGCTTGAGATCGTCCGGCATCTCGGGGCGCGGCTCCGGGGTGATGGTGAGCGCGCCGTTTTTTCTTCTCGTGACCATGTTGACCTTGGCCAGGTTGGGATCGGTTTTGGGATAGTCGTCGCGCGTGTGGCCGCCGCGGCTCTCCTTGCGCTCGAGCGCGGAGAGCGTGCAGGCCTCGGAGACCGCCAGCATCGTGCGGAGGTCGAGCGCCAGATGCCAGCCGGGATTGTACTGCCGGTTGCCCTCCACGCTGATGCGCCCGAGCCGCTCGCGGAAGCGCGCGATCTCGACCAGCGCCTTTTTAAGCTCGCTCTCGGTGCGGATGATCCCGACGAGATTCTGCATGCAGTCCTGCAGCTCCATGTGGATCGCGTAGGGGTTCTCGCCGCCCTTGCTCTCGAAGGGGGCGAGCAGGTCCCGGGTGATGGCGCCGAGCTGGTCCGCGCCGGCGGCGTTCCGGCCGGGGAGTTTTTTGGCGTACTCCGCGGCGAACTGGCCCGCCCGCCGGCCGAAGACCAGCAGGTCGGAGAGGGAGTTGCCGCCCAGACGGTTGGCGCCGTGGAGCCCGGCCGCGACCTCGCCGGCGGCGAACAGCCCGGGCACGGTCGTCGCGGTGGTTTCGCCGTCGACGCGCACGCCGCCCATGATGTAGTGGCAGGTCGGGCCGACCTCCATCGCCTCTTTGGTGATGTCGACGCCGGCCAGCTCTTTGAACTGGTGGTACATCGAAGGCAGCCGCTTCTGGATATAATCCGCGCTGCGGCGCGAGGCGATGTCCAGAAAGACGCCGCCGTGGGGCGTGCCGCGCCCCGCCTTGACCTCGGAATTGATCGCGCGCGCGACCTCGTCGCGCGGCAGGAGGTCGGGCGTGCGCCGGTTGGCGCGCTTGTCCTGGTACCAGGCGTCGGCCTCTTTTTCCGTCTCGGCGGTCTCGGCGCGGAAAAAGTCGGGGATGTAGTTGAACATGAACCGCTTGTTCTCGGTGTTCTTCAGCGTGCCGCCGTCGCCGCGCACCCCCACGGTCACGAGGATGCCGCGCACGCTCGGCGGCCAGACCATGCCGGTCGGGTGGAACTGGACCATTTCCATGTCGATCAGCTCGGCGCCCGCCTCCATGGCCATCGTGATGCCGTCGCCGGTGTACTCCCAGGAGTTCGACGTGATCTTCCACGCCTTGCCGGCGCCGCCGGTGGCGAGGACGACGGCCTTGGAATGAAACGCGACGAAGCGGCCGCTCTCGCGCCAGTAGCCGAACGCGCCGGAGACCCGGTCGCCGTCCTTCAGCAGGCGGGTCATGGTGCATTCCATGAAGACGTCGATGCCCTTGTGGACCGCGTGCTGCTGGAGCGTGCGTATCATCTCGAGACCGGTGCGGTCGCCGACGTGGGCGAGCCGCGCGAAGCGGTGGCCGCCGAAGTCGCGCTGCAGGATGCGGCCGTCCGGGGTGCGGTCGAAGAGCGCGCCCCATTCTTCCAGCTCCAGCACGCGCGCGGGCGCCTCCTGGGCGTGGATCTGGGCCATGCGCCAGTTGTTCAGGAGCTTGCCGCCGCGCATGGTGTCGCGGAAATGCACCTTCCAGTTGTCTTCCGAGTAGACGTTGCCCATCGCCGCGGCGATGCCGCCCTCGGCCATGACCGTGTGCGCCTTGCCGAGGAGCGACTTGCAGATGAGCGCGGTCCTGGCGCCGCGCGCCGAGGCCTCGATCGCGGCGCGGAGCCCAGCGCCGCCGGCGCCGATCACGAGGACGTCGTATTCGTGCGTTTCGTATTTTTCTTCGGCCATTTAAATAATTCTCAGATCGTAGATGACGCCCATCGCCACGAGCCGCACGTAGAGGTCGCTCAGCGCGACCCAGACGAGACTTATCCAGGCGAAGAGCATGTGCCGCTCGTTCAAGTAGCTTATTTTTTTCCAGAGCTTATAGCGGACCGGCGCCTTGGAGAAGCTGTCGAGCCGGCCGCCGCAGAGATGGCGGCAGGAGTGGCACGACAGGCTGTAGAGCGACAGCAGCGTCGCGTTCAGCGAGAGCACGAGCGTGCCGACGCCGACGCCGTAGCCGTCCGGGAAATGGACCGCCTCGAGCGCGTCCCACCAGAGAAAGGCCAGGATGAGAATGGAGAAGTAAAAAAAATAGCGGTGCACGTTCTGGAGGATCAGGGGAAAGCGCGTCTCGCCGAAATATCTCGACGGCCAGTCCCGCACGCCGCATCCCGGCGGCATGCCGAGAAAGGAGCGGTAGTAGGCCTTCCGGTAATAATAGCAGGTCAAGCGGAAACCGCCGGGTATCCATAAAATAAGCAGCGCCGGCGAGAGAAACCACCACGAGCCGAAAAGCCGGTAGCTCACGTGCGCGCAGGTGTCGACCAGGCAGGGCGAGTAGAACGGCGACAGGTAGGGCTCGGCGTAGTAGTAGTCGTTCTGGAGCGCCGCCCAGGTCGCGTACGCGACGAAAGACGCGAGCACCGTGAAGGTGAGGAGCGGCTCGATCCACCAGGCGTCTTTGCGCAGGGTCTTGACGTTTTGCAAAGCCAGAGTTTCGTTGCTCACGGACTAGCTCCTAAAATAGGCTGGATGACACACCCTTGATATCAGCTCGATGACCCGGAAGATCGGCCGCCGGTCTCCGCGCCGCCGCGCGCGCTGGCTCGACTATTTTGCCGGTGAAGCCGACGGCGCGTTTTTATCCTGCGCCTCCAGCTTGAGATAAGTATCGACGATCTGCGGGACGTCTTCCTTGGCGACCTTCATGAACCAGATGCCTTCCGGCCAGATCATGATGTTGGGCCCGAACGCGCAGAGGTCCATGCAGCCGCTTTTCGCGGCGCGGACTTTTCCCTTGAGGTTGAGCTCTTTGCAGACTTTCTTCAGCTCCTCGACCATCTCCTCGCCGCCGCTGTAGCCGCAGGACGGGCTCTCGCCGTGCCGGTTGTTGATGCAAACGTAAAGCTGTCTCAAGTAGGGCTGGTCGCGTTTGATCATGCACTATCCTCCCGGTGGACTGGTTTAGTCTATAGCAGAAACAGCGGCCATTTGCACGCGCCGGCATAGCGGGAAAGCGATCAGCAGTCAGCTATCAGCTTCGGAAGAATTAGCCGATCGCCGACCGCTTCCCGGCTGACAGACTTTTAGTCTTTTTCGGGTATTCCCGGCTCGGTCATGCGCCAGGGGTCGAGAATTTTATTGAGCTTGTCCTCGGGGAGCACCTTGTGCGCCCTGGCGACCTCGCGCACGGTCTTCCCGGTCGTGAACGACTCCTTGGCGATCTTGGCCGCGGCGTCGTAGCCGATCACGGGCGCCAGCGCGGTCACCATCGCCAGGCTCTTCTCGATCATCTCCTCCGCGCGCTCCTTGTTCGCCTCGATGCCGACCACGCACTTTTCGGTAAAGGCCTTGGCCACGCTGGCGCTGAAGGTGATCGCCTCCAAAAGGCGCAGCGCCATCACCGGCATCATCACGTTCAGCTCGAAATTTCCCGCCTGGCCGCAGATCGTGATCGTGGCGTCGCAGCCGATCACGTGCGCCGCGACCTGGAGCACCGACTCGCACATCACCGGGTTCACCTTGCCCGGCATGATCGAAGAGCCCGGCTGCGTGTCCGGCAGCCCGATCTCGCCGATGCCGCAGCGCGGGCCGGAGGAGAGCCAGCGGAGGTCGTTGGCGATCTTCGTGAAGCTCACGGCGAGGGTTTTCAGGCTGCCGCTCACCTGGACGACCGCGTCCTTGGCCGCCTGCGCCTCGAAATGGTTTTTCGCCTCGCGGAAAGGGAGCCCGGTCATCCCGGAGATTTCCTTGATCGCGCGCGCGGGGAATTCCGGGTGGGTGTTGATGCCGGTGCCGACCGCCGTGCCGCCGAGCGCGAGCTCTTCGAGCCCTCTGGCGGCGGTCTGGATGCGCTCGCGCGCCAGCTCGATCTGGCGCGCGTAGCCGCCGAACTCCTGGCCGAGCCGGATCGGCGTCGCGTCGGCCAGATGCGTGCGGCCGATCTTGACGATGCGGTCGAATTCGCGGGCCTTGTCGGCGAGCGCGCGCTCGAGCCCGGCCAGCGCCGGCAAGAGCTCTTTTTGAATCGCTTCGAGCGCCGAGACGTGGATCGCGGTCGGGATCACGTCGTTCGACGACTGGCCCATGTTGACGTGGTCGTTCGGGTGAACCGCTCCCTCGGCAGCCTTGGCGCCGACGCCGTGCCCGAGCCGCACGTTCGCGAGGTTGGCGATCACCTCATTGGCGTTCATGTTGGTCGAGGTGCCGGAGCCGGTCTGAAAAATATCGACGACGAAATCCTTGTCGTGCCTTCCCGCCATCACTTCTTCCGCCGCCCGCTGAATCGCCTCCGCGGTCTTCGCGTCGAGCAGCCCGAGATCCCGGTTGGCCGAGGCCGCGGCGTGCTTGATGAGCGCCAGGGCGCGGATGAACTTCGGCGGAAAGCCGATGCCGCTCACGGGAAAATTTTCCACCGCCCGCTGGGTCTGGGCGCCGTAGTAGGCGCTCCGCGGCACCTTCACTTCGCCCATCGAATCTCTTTCGATGCGGTACTCCTCGGCCGACATGAGTCTCTCCTCTCTTGGCTGCTTTTTTACCGGCTTTGCCGGCGCATGTCCAGCGCCGCCGCGGTCAAACCGGTCCGGCTCGATTCGGCCCGGCGTCCGGTCCGCAGGGGATTTTGACGATAAACGTCGAACCCTTGCCCGGCTCGCTTACGACCTCTATCTCTCCGCCG
>DASWFA010000428.1:0-3163 GCA_036394475.1 Binatia bacterium | reverse complement strand
CGGTCTGCACCATCGTGATATCCCTGTCGGGGTCGATGCCGTAGGCCCGGAGCGCGACCCTGGAGGCGAGGTCGGAGAGCGTCCCGAAGCGGGTCGCGCCGAACACCTTGCCGCGCAGGTCTTCCATGCGCTCGATGCCCGGCCTGGCGTAGATCGAAAACAAAAACTTGCGCACGATGGTGGCGATGATGACCGTGTCCGCGCCGGAAAAATTCGCTAAAATAGACGCCGCGCCGCCGAGCTGGATGATCGGCACCTCTCCCGCCAGCATCGCCTGGAGCGCGAGCGAGCTGCCCGGAATGCTGATCGCCTCGGCGGCCAGCCCGTTCTTCTCGTACAGGCCCGCCTCCCTGGCGAGCCACATCGCCATCTGCGTTGCCGACGCCGACCCGCCGCCGATGCGAATCCGGTCCAACTTTTTTTCTTGAGCAAAAATCGGCGGAGCGAGGGCGAGCGCCAGAAGCAGCGGGAGATAGAGCGCGAGGCGGGCCGGTTTCATCGACGGCATCCTAGAGAGAAGCATGACCGGCTGTCAAGCAGGACCGCGCTGGGGTCTGGCCGCCCCCGGAGCGAGCCACGCGCCCGCCAATTTCCCGGCGCCGCCGGGATAATCGGGCGCCACCTGGGCCAGGAGGTTTTCGAGGTGCCGCCGGTCGACGGTCATCGAATCGTCCAAAAGCACGAGGTACTCGTCGAAGGTTTTTTCGGCGAGCGTCGGGGCATGGCCGAATTTTTCGCCGAGCATGCGGATCGTCTCCGCCCGATGCGTCTTGAGATGGCGCACGGCTTCGCCGTGGGCGGATAAAAACGCGGCGAGCTCTGTGGGTTTGTCGCGCAGGATCTTTTCCGTCGTCTCGATCGATACCGGCAGCGGGTCGTCCACGACGTCGGGCCAGCCGGCGATTCCCTTACAGCCCTTCTCTTCGGCGAGAAAGCCGTACTGCCGCGGCAGCAGAGCTGCTTGAGCTTGCCCGCCGACGAGCGCTTCGTACGCATCCTGATCGCCTTGGACCGGATTCAATGTGAGATCCGCGTCTATTTTCAGCCCGGCCTTTTCCTGAAACGTCCGGGCCAGCGGCCCGCTCTGGACGACGCTCTCCCGGTAAACCAGGATTTTCCCTTTCAAGTCTTTCAGACCGGCAACGCCGGGCGCGGCGATCAGACGATACGGGCAGCTGTTGAGCGACGAGCCGATGATCCGCGTCGCGCCGCCCGCGAGGAAGTGTTTCAGCGCCGCGCGGCCGACGACGAAGGAAACGTCCGCCGCGCCGGATTCGAGCCTCCGGTAGCGCTCTTCGGTCCCCTGTACGTGGAGCCAGGAGAGATCGAGGCCGCGCCGGCGGTAAATCCCCGCCTCGATCCCGGCGTAGCCCGCCACGTCGCGCGCGAATATTCCCCCCGCGCCTTCGAGCTTGCCGAACATGGCGGTGAACAGAGTGAGGCTCATCGCTTCTCCTGCACGAGCGCCGGCAGCACCTGCTCGTAAAACTCGCGGTCGCCCTCGAAGATCTTATACTTATCAATCTCCCCGGGCGCGAGCCAGCGGACGGCGCCCACCTCGCGGGGATCGGGCACCAATTCTCCGCCGGCGTATTCGGCGAGCCACCAATGGAGGCGGTATCTTTTCTTGTTCGAGAGATTCTCCCAGACTTTTTCGACCGGCCGCACTACGAGTCCGACTTCCTCCATCGACTCGCGCGCCACCGCCGACGCCTGGCTCTCGCCCGGCTCGACCTTGCCGCTCACCGGCCCCCACCAGCCGACCCAGGGACCGGAGGGCCTTTCGATCAAAAGCGTTTTACCGTCCTTGACGATGACGGCGACGACGGCTTCGATAAGCATATCGATAGGTTGATCCGGCCGGCTACTTTCAGGGCTTTACGACTCGCTGCTTCCAATAACCGGGTTCGCGACTCAAGTGCATCACAGCGACGATTAAAACGAAATCCGGCTCGACGGCGTATAGAATACCGAAAGGAAAGATTCGGGTGAGGCAGCGGCGGACATCCCCATCGAGGATTCGCCATCTCGAAGGCGATTCAATAATGCGTTGGATGGTTTCTTCTACGGCTTCAACGAATCGCCGGGCAAGGGCCGGATCGTGCTGCGCGTAATAAATGGCGGATTGTTGATACTCCTCAAGGGCTTCCGGGTGGAAGTCATATCTCATCGCTTGAGAGCATCACGAACTTTGCGAAGCGCCTCTTCGCCCGGAACCGTCTTCACCCGGCCGGCCCGCACATCGTCCAGCCTGCGCCGGGCTTCGGCGATCCACATTTGATCGATTCGCCCAAGCTCCTCGGCGTCGAGACTTTCGACCAGAAGATCCGCCAAACGCGCCCTCGATTCGGTGGGCAAGGACATGGCCTCCTTGGCCAGTTGTTCCAGCGTAGCGCTCATAGTGCAACCTCCAACGCCGCGATCGCTTGATCCCTGCTCACGGCGGGAAACGACTTCAGAAAATCGTCGAGCCTATCGCCTGCTTCGAGGCAATCGATCAGGCTTTTTACAGGCACGCGCGTTCCAACAAAGACGGGCGCGGCGCCAAGGATGTTTGGATCGCTGTGAACAACGGGCCTCTTTCTGCCCATGACTGAAAGATACTCCAATGCTCGATAGTTCTCAACCAGGTTGCCCGCTTACCGATCTCCCGAACGGCCGTGACCGGAAACCAAATGGAAGTGCTCTTTTGCGTCTTCATACTCCGGGAGTAACTCCAGGCACCTTTCGATAGCGACTTTCGCCTCGCCGGTTCGAGCCAGCTTAAAAAGCACCCATCCTTTCGTATCAAAAAGCACAGGGTTTTCCGGCTGGCGCTTCAAAGCGCTCTCGATCAGAGCCAGCGCCTTATCAAGACAAACCCCTTGATCGGCATATTCCATCACCAGTTCGTTCATGAGCCATGGATCGTCCGCTCGCCCCTGCACCGCGGTCTCTAAAGTTACCAGCGCGCCTTTTGTGTCGCCGGCCTCGGTTTGGAGTTTTGCGAGCAACATACAGGCATCGTCTTTTTGAACAAGATTCCCATGCGTCCAAGCAGTATCCGGCCCTGAGATGGTCAACAACATTGCAGCCTAGAGCTCTCGTTGAACCTCCCCATAAATAATGTTACAGCCAGACTCACGATGGCCAAGCATCGCGTCACGGTGGACACCGGCGGGAC
>DASWFA010000427.1:0-3419 GCA_036394475.1 Binatia bacterium | reverse complement strand
AGCGTCAAGGCCAATAAAAACAACCAGAGTCGCGTCATGGCGTCGGACTTTTCTATCCGCGTCCCGCTCTCGTGACCGGCGGCGCGCGGTCGTTAGAGAAATACAAGAGTCTGTGATAAATCTTTAAAGATTGAAAGAAATGGTGCGAAAGGGGGGAATTGACCCCCCACGGGTGTTAACCCACAGGATCCTGAATCCTGCGCGTCTACCAATTCCGCCACTTTCGCACGCAAGCGGAGCGCCCGGAACTTTTCTATGTAACGCGGGCATGCCGCCTTGTCAAGTTAACGCGTGATTTTTATCGGTGCTTAGGTACAACATTATGGGCAAAGTCGTTCTCATCGAGCCGCACAAGGTCCTGCAGCAGGCGCTCGCGCTGTCGCTGTTTCCCGCGCACGAGGTCCGGGTGGAGCAGACCCTCGCCGCGCCGGCGTTGAGCGAGCTCGGGGAAGTCGATCTCTTGATCGTCGATGCGGCCGCTCTGGCGGAGAAAAATCAGCTCCCGCCCGAGCTCGTGCGCGCCATCGGCGGCTCCGCCGTCCCGACCTTGTGGATCGACGAGCCGGACTCGGCGCGCGCGCCCGGGCGCGAAAAGCTCGTCGTGGTCGGCAAGCCCATCGAGGGCGCGGCCTGGCAGGCGGCCGTGGCGGAGCTCCTGTCCCCCGGCTCGGAAAAAAGCTCGAAGAAGGCTCCCGCGGCCGAGCCCGAAGCCGCCAAGAGTCAGGCGGCCGGGGAAAAAGCCGGGGAGAGCGGCGCGACGGCCGATCAGCCGATCGAGCTGGTGGAGATCGTGGAAGAAGAGCCGCCGGCTTCGGGCAGGCGCGCGGCGCCGAAAAAAAACAAATAAAAATGGAACTGTCGAAAGCCTACGCGCACGGCGAGATCGAGGAAAAGTGGTACCGGTACTGGACCGGGCTCGGCGCCTTCCGCCCGGCGGATTCGTCCCGGCCCTCTTTCTCGATGGTGATCCCGCCGCCGAACGTGACCGGCTCGCTCCACATGGGCCACGCGCTCAACAACACGCTGCAGGACATCCTCGCCCGCTACAAGCGCATGGACGGCTACAGCGTGCTCTGGGTGCCGGGGACCGATCACGCCGGCATCGCGACGCAGAACGTGGTCGAGCGGCAGCTGGCGGAGCGGGGCCTCACCCGGGCCGAGCTCGGCCGGGAGAAGTTCATCGAGCGGGTCTGGCAGTGGAAGGAAGAGGCGGGCAGCACTATTTTAAACCAGCTGAAGGCGCTCGGCGTCTCGTGCGACTGGAGCCGCGAGCGCTTCACCATGGACGAGGGGCTCTCGCGGGCCGTGCGCGAAGCGTTCGTGCGCCTGTGGGAAGACGGGCTCCTTTACCGCGCCGAGCGGCTGATCAACTGGTGCCCGCGCTGCAAGACCGCGCTCGCCGACATCGAGGTCGTCCACGAGGAGACCGACGGTAATCTCTGGCACATCCGCTATCCCTTCGTCGACGATCCGTCGAACGGCCTCATCGTGGCGACGACGCGTCCCGAGACGATGCTCGGCGACACCGCGGTCGCGGTCAACCCGGAAGACCCGCGCTACCGACACGCCGTCGGCCGCAAGGTGCGCCTGCCCATCGTCGGCCGGGAGATCCCGGTCATCGCCGACGCCTATGTCGATCCGGCGTTCGGCACCGGCGCGCTCAAGATCACGCCCGGACACGATTTCAACGACTTCGAGATCGGGCGGAAATACGGCCTGGAAACGATCTGCATCTTCGACGAAGACGCGAAGATCCGCCCGCAGGCATTTTTGGCAAACGGCCGGGAGCCGGCCTGGCTCGGACGCTATCAAGGGAAAGACCGCTTCGAGGCGCGCAAGCTCGCCGTCGAAGAGCTGAAGGAAAAAGGGCTGCTGGAAAAGGTCGAGCCCTATCGTCTGGCGCTCGGGCGCTGCTACCGCTGCCAGACGCCCGTCGAGCCGTACCTGACGCCGCAGTGGTACGTGAAGATCCAGCCGCTCGCCGACCCGGCGATGGCGGTGGTGCGCGACGGCCGGGTGAAGATCGTTCCCGAAGGCTGGGCCAACTCCTACTTCGCCTGGATGGAGAACATCAAGGACTGGTGCATCTCGCGCCAGATCTGGTGGGGGCACCAGATCCCCGCCTGGTACTGCGCCGCTTGCGAGGCGGGCCACCTGATCAAGACCGGGCAGGGCGATTTCATGCTGAGCAAGGAGGCCCGGCCGATCGTCGCGCGCGCAGAGCCGACGCGCTGCCCGGTTTGCGGCGGCGATCGGTTCATCCGCGACCCCGACGTCCTCGACACCTGGTTCTCCTCCGGCCTCTGGCCCTTCTCGACCCTCGGCTGGCCGGAGCAGACGGAGGACTTGAAGCGCTTTTATCCGACGTCGGTGCTCGTGACCGGCTTCGACATCCTGTTTTTCTGGGTCGCGCGCATGATCATGATGGGACTCAAGTTCATGGGCGACGTGCCGTTCCGCGACGTTTACATCCACGCCCTGGTGCGCGACCAGGAAGGGCAGAAGATGTCGAAGTCGAAGGGCAACGTCATCGACCCGCTCGAAGTGATGGCCAAATTCGGCGCCGACGCGTTTCGCTTCACGCTGGCGGCTCTCGCGGCGATGGGGCGCGACGTCAAGCTGGCGGAAGAGCGCATCGTCGGCTACCAGAACTTCGTCAACAAGCTGTGGAACGCGGCGCGCTTCGTCCTGATGAATTTGACCGCGGACAGAGATGAAAAGATCATGGCGGGATCGGCGGGCGACGGCGGCCTGAGCCTGGCCGATAGGTGGATTCTCTCGCGCCTGGCCGCCACCGTCGAGAAAGCGCGCGAGGCCGTCGACTCCTACCGCTTCAACGAGTTCGCGCACCATCTCTACCAGTTTACCTGGCACGAGTTCTGCGACTGGTACATCGAGATGAGCAAGCTGTCGCTCAACGCGGGCGACGCGAGCGAGCGGCGGAAGACCGAAGCCGTGCTCGCCACGGTGCTGGAAAACATCCTGCTCCTGCTCCACCCGATCATGCCGTTCGTCACCGAAGAGATCTGGCACGCGCTCCGGGAAAAGCTCGGCGCGGAAAAAGGCGATCGGACGATCATGCTCGAGCCCTACCCGCGTCCGATGGCGGAGCGGCGCCGGCCCGAAGTCGAAGAGCGGGTCGGGTATCTGATGGAGATCACCCGCGCCGTGCGCAACCTGCGCGCCGAGATGAACTCGGCGCCATCGAAAGAGGTGAAGGTGATACTCTTCGGCGCCGAAGCGAACCTCAAGTTTCTCCGGGAGCAGGAGCGCTACCTCCGCGCCCTGGCGCGCGCCGGCTCGGTCGAGTACCGGACCGGCGGCGAGCGGCCCAAGGGCGCCGCCACCGCGGTGGCGGGCGAGACCGAGGTCTATATCCCGCTCGGCGAGCTGATCAATCTCGACGAGGAAAAAAGCCG
>DASWFA010000426.1:0-3412 GCA_036394475.1 Binatia bacterium | reverse complement strand
CCTGGTTGACGCCGCCGGTCTCGGCCGCGAGCCGCTCCTCGACCTGCTGCACCAGCTCGGGCAGGGCGGTTTTTTTTCTTCTCCTCATGCCGCTTCGTTCAATCTATGGCGATCGGGCGGGAAAATCAAAGCCGGTCTCGGCCGCGGCGCTCACCCTTTGACGGCTAAAATCGCCGGCGCGCGCTCCGCGTCGCCGAGCACCCGGATTTCCCTGAAGCCGGCGGCCGACAGCCACCGGCGATACTCGGAGACGGTGAACGTATCGCCCTCCGCCGTGCCCAGGAGCGCGTTCAGCGCGAGCAAGAGCGGCATCAGGGCGGATTTTCTCTCTTCGTCGGGAAAGTAGTCCAGGATCAAAAGCTTGCCGTTCTTTTTGAGCGCGCGCAGGCATTTTTCGAGCAGCCGGCGCGTTCCCGCCGCCCCTTCGGAATGACAGATGTGGCCGAGCAGCGCGAGGTCGTAGGCTTCGGCGCGCCATTCCATTGTCCCGATATCGCCCGCGATATAGGCATAGCGATCGGACACGCCGAATTCCCCGGCGAATCTTTTCGCGAGCTCGAGCACCGGCGTGAAATCGACCGCGGTCACGCGCGCGCGGGGGGATTGCAGCGCGAACGGCAGCGACCAGACGGCCGAGCCGGCCGCCACGTCCAGTATTTGGATTTCATCCGGGCCGGACGGCAACTCCGGCTGGAAAAGCGCCGCCAGCTTCCAGGCGGCGGCTTTGTGAACGTGGAAAAGCGCTTCGACGATGTCGAGGTTCAGCCGCTCCCGGTCGCGCTCCGGCAAGTCCGGCAGGACCGGCCTGCCGGTCTTGACCGCCTCGGGGAGACCGAGCCAGAGCTTCAGGAGCTGATCTGAACGGATAAAAAGCGATCCCAGGTAGTTTTCGCCCGACCGCAGGAAATGGCACCGGGCGAGGTCGTTCAAGGCATAGGCCGAGCCTGCTTTGTCGAGCAGGCCCATGGAGGCCATGCAGTCGAGGAGCATTGCGGCGCCTCTCTGGGAGTTGCCGGTGGCCGCGGCCAGCGCGCCCGCGTCGAGCGCGCCTCCGGCCAGCGCCTCGAAAATGCCGAGCTTCAAAGCGGTAAAGAGCACGGCCTGCGGCGCGAAATAAAAGTTGAGCTCGTCGAGCCCGCCCCCGGCCAGAAGATCGGCGATCGGAACCATCTATCCTCCTTATCCACCTTTCGAACGGGTTGCCCCGTTCCGGCAAATTGGGATATGGGGATTAGCGACACGAACAGCCTACCATGGAGCGGAGCAAATGAAATACCACGACATATCCTTGAACCTCTCCGCGGAGACCGTCCGCTGGGTGACCTCCTCGCCCTTCGAGCTCATCGAGAAGCGGCGCATGAGCCGGGGCGACGCCAACAACTCTTCCGGCGTCACGATGAGCCTCCACGCCGGCACGCACATGGACGCACCGTTTCATTTCCTCCCGGACGGTAAGACGATCGACGAGCTGCCGCTCGATTTATTCATCGGCCCGGCCGTGGTGCACGCCGTCGAGGCGGAGCGCTATATCGAAGCGCGCCACGTCGAGGCGATCGCGCTCGACGGCGCGAGCCGAGTCCTCTTCAAGACGCGGAACTCCGGGCTTTTAAAGCGCAAAAGCTACGAGGCCGACTTCGTCGCCTTCTCCGTCGGCGCGGCGGAGGCTCTGGCCGCGCGCGGCGTCAAGCTCGCGGGGCTGGACTATCTCTCGGCGGCCCACGCCGGAGACGAGCAGGTTTCCGTCCACCGGGCGTTCTTGGCGCGCGGCGTGGCGCTGCTGGAGGGCGTCGATCTCTCGGGAGTCGCGCCCGGAAGATACGAGCTGATCTGCTTTCCACTGCGCATCCGCGGCGCCGACGGCGCGCCCTGCCGGGCGGTGCTCAGGGAGCCCGGGTGATGAAAAGGCGCCGGTAGCCCCGCCGGCGGGCATCAGCGCCGCGCGCGCCACCTCCAGTTGCGGATTTCGGGCATATCCTCGCCGCGCTCCGTGATGTATCGCCTGTGCTCGATCAGCTTTTCGTCGACCGCCTGCTTGGCGTAGGCCGCGCGCGCGCCGAGGCCCGGCACCCGCTCGATGACGTCGGCGACGAGATGAAACCGGTCGATGTCGTTCCGCACGACCATGTCGAACGGCGTCGTCGTGGTGCCCTCTTCCTTGTAGCCGCGCACGTGGAAATTCTCGTGATTCGTCCGCCGGTAGGTCAGCCGGTGGATCAGCCACGGATAACCGTGAAACGCGAAGATGACCGGCCGGTCGGCGGTGAACAGGATATCGAACTCCTTGTCGCTGAGTCCGTGCGGGTGCTCGCCGGCGGGCTGGAGCTTCATCAGATCGACCACGTTGACGACGCGCACCTTGAGGTCGGGAAAAAACTTTCCGAGCAGGTCGACCGCCGCGAGCGTCTCCATGGTCGGCACGTCGCCGCAGCAGGCCATTACCACGTCGGGCGCGCCGCCCCGGTCGCCGCTGGCCCACTCCCAGATGCCGAGGCCGGCGGCGCAGTGCTTGACCGCGCCGTCCATGTCGAGCCACTGCGGCGCCGGCTGCTTCCCGGCGACGATGACGTTGACGTAATTCCGGCTGCGCAAACAATGGTCGGTGACCGAGAGCAGCGTGTTGGCGTCCGGCGGCAGGTAGACGCGCACGACTTCGGCCTTCTTGTTGACCACATGGTCGATGAAGCCGGGGTCCTGATGGCTGAAGCCGTTGTGATCCTGGCGCCAGACGTGCGAGGTCAGGAGGTAGTTGAGCGAGGCGATCGGGCGGCGCCACGGGATCTCGCGCGTGGTCTTCAGCCACTTGGCGTGCTGGTTGAACATCGAATCGACGATATGGATAAAGGCTTCATAACAACTGAAAAAGCCGTGGCGTCCCGTCAACAGATAGCCTTCGAGCCAGCCCTGGCACATATGCTCGCTCAACACTTCCATCGCGCGCCCGTCGGGCGCCACGTGCTCGTCGGTTTTCAGGATCGGCTCGACCAGGCAGCGGTCGGTGACTTCGAACACGGCGTCCCAACGATTGGAAGCGGTTTCGTCCGGGCTGAAAACGCGGAAATTATTCCGGTTGTCCCTGAGCGCGTCCCGCACGAACCGCCCCTGGACGCGCGTGGCTTCGGCGTCGACCGCGCCCGGACGCGGGACCGCGACGGCGTAGCCGCGAAAATCGATGAGCTTTAAATCGCGCAGCAGCGCGCCGCCGTTGGCGTGCGGGCTGGCGCCCATGCGGCGCTCTCCCGCCGGCGCCAGCGCGGCCAGCTCGGGAATCAGTCTGCCGGTCCGGTCGAAGAGCCGCTCCGGCCGGTAGCTCTTCATCCATTTTTCCAGCAGCCGGATATGTCCGGGCCGGTCCATGTCGGCGATCGGCACCTGGTGCGCGCGGAACGTGCCCTCGACCGGCTTGCCGTCGACT
>DASWFA010000425.1:0-2860 GCA_036394475.1 Binatia bacterium | reverse complement strand
TGGCCTTTCTATCTCTAGTCGGAGCGGCCCGAGGGACCGTGGACGACCCATATCAAATTCGCCGGTCAAACCGAAACCGAGAGGCCCGCCTGGACGAGCGCGTCGACCAGGATCCGGCGGTGCTCCGGCGTAAGCGGCTTGGTGGTCCAGCGGGGAAATTTCTTGACGGCGAAGCCCCGGGCGCGGACCGTCTCGCACTGCACCGCGCGGCCGTAAATCCGGCCGAGCGGCCTGAGCGCGGCCTGCAGCTGGTTGATCTTCGTCTGCGCCCTGAGCGCCCGGTCGAGATCCTTGGCTTCGAGCGCGCTCCACAGGGCCACCGCCAGCTCCGGGTAGGCGACCCACGGCGGGACGATCGTGCCGCGCATGCCGTAAAGCGCGCCCGGCATGAGGCTCGACGCGAGGCCGAAGACGGCGAACTCCTTCGGCAGCTGGCCGAGGTAGCTCAACGCCGTCTCCAGGCTGTCGGCGGAGAGCTTGGCGCCGAAAATCTCCGGCACCTCTTCCTTCAGGCGGAGCATCATCGCCGGCGTGATGTCGTAGCCCGAGTAGGGCGGGTTGTTGTAGATGAGCATCGGCATCTTGACCCGCGCGCCGACCTCTTTGAAATGCTCCAAGACCTCGTATTCGGTGTGGTCGCTGTAATAGTACGGCCCCACCACCGCGAGCGCGTCGCAGCCGAGCGACTTCGCGTGCAGCCCCAGCTCGGCCGTCGAGTAGGCGTCCGCCGTGCCGACGTGCACGACCACCGGCACTCTCCCCCGGACGTGTTGCATAATGACTTCGGCGAAGCGCTTTCTCTGGTCCGCGCGCATCACCGGCCCCTGGCCGAACGAGCCGAGCAGGAACAGCGCGTTCACGCCGGCGCCGATGAGAAAATCCGCCAGCGCGCATCCCATCGGCTCGTCGAGCTCCCCGCGCTCGTCGAACGGGGTGAGGATCGGCATCACGATGCCTTTGATTTCTTTCACGCCGAGCGTCCTTTCGCCGCGGTCATTCTAGGCGCCTTCGCCCGCCTCTTCCCGGTAGAGCTTCAGCGCCTCCAGCATCGGCTGATCGTTCATCGAGAACAGGATCGTCTCTCCGTCGTTGGAGAGATTCTGATGGCTGTGCCAGCTCCACAGCGGCACGACGAAGCAGTCGCCCTGCTCCCACGGGTATCTCTTGCCGTCGATGACCGTGACGCCGCTGCCGCGAAACGCGTGGTACACGGTGCTGCTGTTGTGGCGGTGCGTGCGCGTGGTTTCGCCTTTGCGCAAGAGCTGGATGTTGCACGACATCGTGGGGAAGGTATGGCCGCCGTTCACCGGGTTGACGAATTCCAGCGCGACGCCGTCGAACGGGCTCCCCTCGCTGGCCTCGAGGCTTTTAAGCGTTTTGTAAGTCTCGGCCCATTTGTAGGCGAGCGGCCCCGCGGCCTTCTCCCACACCGGCCGCGCCATGCCGACGCGGTGCGCCGTCAGCTGCGACGCCTCCTTGATCGGCTGGAAGTCGCCGGGAAACGGCTCCCAGGTGATCACCTGGAGGGCGTTCAACAGCGGGTAGTCGAGGCCGTCGAGCCAGACGATCGGCTCGGCGTCGTTGCCGTGGCCGTGCCAGGTCATCGGCGGGTTGAGAATCAGATCGCCCGGCTCCATGAAGAACTTCTCGCCTTCGACGACCGTGTAGGCGCCGCTGCCTTCGACGATAAAGCGAAACGCGCCGAAGTTGTGGCGGTGGCTGCTCGCCAGCTCGCCGGGCTTCAAGAGCTGCACCGACATCTGAACGGTGTGCGTCGTCGCGCGCCGGCGGCGGCTCGGGAGCTTTTGATAGGCGGGGTTGATCAGGCGCAGCGTGCGCCGCTCGGCCATGCCCTCGAGGCCGCGGATGTCGCCGGCGCGCATCAGGTGCTTGTGGATCACGCTCCACTTCCACACGTGCGGCAGGACGGACGTGTGGGGGTCTTTCTCGAAGGCGACCTTGTCCTCCTCGGAAGAGCCGCCCATCCAGTGGCCTTCCAGGCTGTTCTCGGCCAGCTCGTCGTCGAAGCGCGCCAGCAGTTCCTTGTCCGCCATTTTTTCATCCTCCCGATTGTCGAGCGGTGGTTTACCGACCGTAGGTTTTATGCGCGCGGGCGCGGGCGCCCGATCTAATAATCCGCGTGCTCTCCCTGGTGCGTGAGCACCAGGCCCAGATTTTCCAGCGTCGGGCGCGTGCTGTGCGCCAGGATGCGCAGCGGCGCGTCGCCGGTGTTGAAATACTGGTGCCAGCCGAATACCGGAATCGCCAGCGTGTCGCCCTTTTTGATCTCGAAGGCCTGGTCGTCGACGATGCAGCGGCCTCTGCCGGCGAGCACGTAATCGATCTCGTCGTAGAGATGGCGGTGCGCGCCGGACCGTTTGCCGGGGGGAATCTCCGCGACGACCGTCGCCAGCGCCTTGGCGTGAAAGCCGATCCGGCTGTCCACGACGTAGGCCAGGCTTCCCATCGCGGTCGGCTCGAACTTGAGCTCGCTTCCCTTCACCAGCACGCGGCCCGCGCGCCGGCGGCGCTCTTCGTTGTAGGCGAAGGCGACCTGCTCGGCGTACAGCCGGCTCGCCTCGCTGTGGCCGCCGCCGTCGGGCGCCGCCGCGGCGCCGCCGGGGATCAGCGTGCGGAGCGCGTCCTCGCCCTGCTGCGCGTAAATCCAATATTCCGGGTAGCGCTCGTCCTCGTACACCGCCTGGCCGATGCCCATATAGAGCGGCCCGGTCGTCGACGCGACGTGGAGCGCCGGCTCGTCCGACAGGTTGACGTGGCGGTGCCAGGCGAAGACCGGGACGGAAACGAAGTCGCCGGCCTCCCAGTCGTAGCGCCGGCCGTCGACGATGCTGTAGCCCTT
>DASWFA010000424.1:0-3832 GCA_036394475.1 Binatia bacterium | reverse complement strand
GAGGATCGAGGCGTCGAGACCGACCATGTCCGGGCGGAGCTGCACGTTGTCGCGCCACCACGCGCGCTTGACGTTGTTCTTGAGCTCGACCCCGAGCGGCCCGTAGTCCCAGCACGAGCCGGTGCCGCCGTAGATCTCGCTCGATTGAAAAATAAACCCGCGCCGCTTGCACAGCGACACGATCGTGTCCATGTCGGTCATGAATCTTTTACTCCAGTCCTAAAGAGGCACGAACCGGAAGGCTACCGAACGTCCCTGGCACCGCCCCGCTGTCCCGCTCCCCATTTTTCCGCCAGCGTTTTAAGCGCGGGGCCGGCTTCAGGCCAGTTGTGGAGCAGGGCGGGATCGAAGTCGGCGCCGTTGGGCCAGACGAGCGTATGCGCTTCGGTATCGACCCGAACCTGGTCGAAGAAAGCGGGGTCATTCAACGGGCCGAAGATGTCCCCCTTTAACACCGGGCGGAAATCGATCAGTTGGGAAGTGCCGTCGTCGAACGCGACTTTGAGCGTAAAGGGGGCCGTCTTTTTGAATGCGACGACGCGGCAAATCTCGTGCTTCATAAAATACTCATTTCAGAGGTTCAATTTTAACCGGAGGCCGGCCATTCTGCAACGTTCCCCAGCCGGCGAGCAGCTCCGCCTGGTGCAATTCCGCCCAGGCGAGGACCAGACGCTCCTGGCGCGTGGGCAACGAGCCGGCTAGACGCTCGATTTTCTCGATACCGTAGATTCCAACCTCGTCCTGATAATACGCGTGAAAGTGCGGCGTGTGATGGGTCCTCCGGCTTCGATGTACATCCGAATGATGATACCGAAGAACCTGGAGATTTCAGGCATTATTTAAAGCCCCAGCACGTCCTGCATGCTGTACAGTCCCTTTTTCCGCCCGGCGAGCCAGGCGGCGGCGCGGAGCGCGCCGCGCGCGAAGGTCTCGCGGCTCTGGGCGCGGTGGATGAACTCGACGCGCTCGCCGAGGCCGCCGAAGATGACCGTGTGCTCGCCGACGATGTCGCCGGCGCGGACCGAGAGGAGGCCGATCTCCTGCCGGGTCCGCTCACCCACGATCCCCTTCCGCCCCGAGACGCCCGCCTGGTCGAGGTCGCGCCCCAGCGCCTCGGCGATCGGCCGGGCCATCGCCAGCGCGGTGCCGCTCGGCGCGTCTTTTTTAAACCGGTGGTGCGCCTCGATGATCTCCACGTCGTAGTCGTCGCCGAGGATCCCGGCGACCTTGCCGAGGAGGCTCACCAACAGGTTCACGCCGAGGCTCATGTTGGCCGACAGAAGGATCGGCGTCTTCCGCGCGAGCTTTTTGATCGCGTCCGTCTGTTTGGGATCGAGCCCGGTGGTGCCGATGACGATCGGGGCCTTTTTCCCGGCGGCGGCCGCGGCGTGCGCCAGCGTGGCCGCGGGCGCGGTGAACTCGATGACCACGGCCCGGGTTTTCAACAGCGGCGCCAGCTCGGCGGCGATCGGGACGCCGATCTTGCCCACGCCCGCGACTTCGCCGGCGTCCCGGCCGATATTCGGGTTGTCGGACGACTCGACCGCGCCGACGAGCCTGGCGACTTTGCCTTCGTGGATGAGGCGCACCAGCGTGCTCCCCATCCGCCCGGCCGCGCCGCAGATGATCAGATTCAACACCTTTTAGCCTCGCAGCAGACCGAAATCCGCCAGCGCCTGGCGGAGCTTTTTGAGGTTGCCCTCGGCCATCGGCGTCAGCGGCAGCCGCAGCTCGCCGGTCAATTTGCCCATGAGCGAGAGCGCGGTCTTCACCGGGATCGGGTTGGTCTCGATAAAGACGGCGCGGATCAGCGGCATCAGCCGGAACTGGAGCTCGCGGCCTTTCGCCCAGTCGCCCTCGAGGCAGGCCCCGGCGAGGTCGGCCATCTCCTTCGGCGCGACGTTCGCCACCGTCGAGATCACGCCCCGGCCGCCGAGCGCCATGAGCGGGAAGGTGAGCGAATCCTCGCCCGAGTAGACCGCCAGGCGGTCGCCGCAGAGGCGCATCACGTCGATCGCCTGATCGACCGAGCCGGTCGCCTCTTTCACGCCCGCGACGTTTTTGATCTCGCTGAGGCGCGCCAGCGTCTCCGGCTCGATCTTCGAGCCGGTGCGCGCCGGGATGTTGTAGACGATGATCGGGATGCCGACCGAGGACGCGACCTGCTTGTAATGCTGGTAGATGCCTTCCTGCGTCGGCCGGTTGTAGTAGGGCGAGATCAGGAGCGCCCCGTCGGCGCCGGCCCGCTCCGCCCCGATCGTGAGATCGACCGCCTCCCGGGTCGAGTTGGAGCCCGACCCCGCGATCACCGGCACGCGCTTTTTCACCGCCTTGACCACCGCCTTGATGACGTCGTGGTGCTCGACGTGGTCGAGCGTGGCGGACTCCCCCGTGGTGCCGCACGGGACGATCCCGTTGGTCCCGTTCTGGATGTGGAACTCGACCAGCCCTTCGAGGCTCGGCCAATCGACCTTGCCGTCCTTGAACGGCGTCACCAGAGCGACTATCGATCCGGAAAACATTTTTTTCGCCCTCCTCGCGTCAAAAGTTCTTGCGCTGCGCGTTGAAATCGGCCTCGAACCGGGCCGCGTCCGCGCCAAAGGCGGCCTTGAAATTAGGGTCCCGATTATTCGAGCGCTCGAACATTCTGAAATATTCGACGACCGCCGCCATGCCCTTTTGCCCTATCAGATAATCCGCCGCCAGGAACGACTGGCCGTACACCGATTCGGCGGCGCCCGGGTCCCGGACCGCGCCGTCCCAATCCGGCTGAGACGACAACCGGCTCAAGGGCGGGAGCGCCCGTCCGGACTTGAGCCCGGCGACGCTTTCCACGGCGGCTTCCCTTCCCGAGGCAAAGCTGTCGAGCCCGAGCTTTTCCAGCACCCGGTAGGCCGCCCAATGGGCGAACCCCTCGGTCAGCCAGGCGTGCGGCAAGCGGCAGCTCCAGCCGCCGAGCGCGAATTGAGCCATGTGCGTCATCTCGTGCGCCAGCGTCCGGACCCGGACGTGCCACGGCAGGTTCGACAGCCGCTCGCCGTTCGCCAGGATTTTTTTGTACGGACAATTGGCGACCGCCAGAGCGCCCGTCTTCGCCGCGACCCGGTCCGGCGACGCTCCGAGCTCCGTCACGAAACCCGATTGGTATTCCTGCCGGCTCGGATAAACTAGCAAAGTCCCCTCGACTCGGGGGAGCTTCAACTCCTCGATCATCACATAACCGATGGCTTTGACGTCGCTCTCGTAGCCGGCGTACCGGCTGATGGCCGGGCGCGCGCTCCCCGGAGTATAATCGATAGGAATGACCTGCAGGGTCGTGAGACATCCGGCGAGAAGAAGCACGGCCGGAATGAATCCCCACGGTCTTCCCTTGGCCATAGGCTCCGAACGAGATTAGACGGTCACCGTCCCCTGAAAAACTTCTTCCGCCCCGCCCGTCATATAGACCCGGTCGTCGGCGCGCCAGTCGATCAGGAGGTCGCCGCCGCGGAGGTGGACCGTCACTTTGCGCCCGTGTCTTTTCGTCAGCGCCCCGGCCACCGTCGCCCCGCAGGCGCCCGTGCCGCAGGCCCAGGTCTCGCCCGCGCCGCGCTCCCAGACGCGCATGCGGATCTCTTCGGGGCCGAGGACTTTGACGAACTCGGTGTTGACCCGCTTGGGGAAAAAGGGGTGGCGCTCGAAGCGCGGCCCGAGCTTTTCCAGGTCCAGACTGTCCGGGTCGTCCGGGTAAACCACGCAGTGGGGATTCCCCATCGAGACGCAGGTGATCCGATACGTCGTGCCGTCGACGTCGAGCGGGTAGTCGAGAATCCGGCCGTCGGCGTCGACCGGG
>DASWFA010000423.1:0-1812 GCA_036394475.1 Binatia bacterium | reverse complement strand
CCGGCCCGGGCGCCGTGGCGGAGCGTTTGCGTGGCGATCAGAATCGACGCCGGCCCCGGGATGGAAGCGACGGAGACGCCGATCAGGAATGCGGCGGGAAGATTCACCCGGTAAAAGCTAGAGGCTTTCCGCGCCGCCGTCAATCGACCGCAGGTCCGGACGAACGGCAAGGAACCCGTTCGTGGCGGCTATTTTACTTTCCGCCTCCTTATTGCTATGCAGTATGCTGGCTCCACTACGGAATATCTCGCATGGGCTACTTCAAGGATTTGAGAGAACATCTGGCCGCGCTCGACAAGGCCGGCCTGCTGGTCCGGATCGACGAGGCGATCAACAAGGACACCGAGCTGATGCCGCTCGTGCGCTGGCAGTTCCGCGGCCTCGCCGAGGAGGACCGGCGCGCGTTTCTCTTCACCCACGTCACCGACGTGAAGGGGAGAAGGTACGACATCCCGGTGCTGGTCGGGAGCCTGGCCGCGTCGCGGCAGATTTACGGCTTCGGCCTGCAATGCAAGCCCGAGGAGATCGTCGACCGCTGGACGAAAGCGGAGGCGGCGCCGATCGCGCCGGAGATCGTCGGCAGCGCGCCCGTGCACGAGGAGATCCACATGGGCGCCGGGCTGGTGGAAAAAGGCGGCCTCGGCGAGTTCCCGATCCCGATCTCGACGCCGGGGTTCGACTGCGCGCCCTACACCACGGCGTCGCACTGGTTCACCAAAGACCCCGACACCGGCAAGATCAACGTCGGCAACTACCGCGGCCAGATCAAGAGCCCGACGCGCACCGGCGTGTTTTTGAACTCCAGCAACCACGGCGGCTACCACTGGCGGAAATGCAAGGAGCGGGGCATCCCGCTCCAGGCGGCGCTGGTGATCGGCGCTCCGCCGCCCATCGCCTACACCGCGCCGGCGCGCGTGCCGCTCGGCGTGAGCGAGCTGGACATCGCCGGCGGCCTGGCCGGCAGCCCGATGGAGGTGGTCGGCTGCAAGACGGTCGATCTCGTCGTGCCCGCGCGCGCCGAGATCGTCATCGAGGGGGAGATCTCCACCGAGTGGATCGAGCCCGAGGCCGCCTTCGGCGAGTCGACCGGCTACATCGGCGAAAAGATGCTCAACCCCTACTTCGAGGTCAAGTGCATCACGCATCGAAAAGACCCCGTCTTCGCCTGCATCGTGAGCCAGCTGCCGCCGAGCGAATCGAGCGTGATGCGCCAGGTCTCGGCCGAGGGCAACTATCTCCGCTTTCTCCGCGACCAGTGCAACATCCCGGGCATCGTCGAAGTCGTCTTCCACTCGATCGCCGTGCGCCAGATCTGCGTCATCCGGATGAAAAAGATGAACCCGGCGCACGTCTGGCAGGCGCTCCACAGCATGGTCGGCTACCATCCCGCCACCGGGAAGATCGTCATCGCGGTGGACGAGGACATCAACCCGCGAAACCTCGACTCGCTCTTCTGGTGCCTGGCGTTCCGCATGCAGCCGCACCGCGACACCCTGATTATCCGGAACCGCACCCCGTCGATGGACCCGTCCGCGGCGCCGCCCGGCAGGATGGAAAGGGGCATGGACGAGATGAGCGGCTGCTCGGCGATCCTGATCGACGCGACGCGGAAGTGGGACTACCCGCCGGTGTCGCTGCCGAAAAAAGAGTTCATGGAGCGCGCCCGCCAGCTCTGGGAGCGGCTGGAATTGCCCAAGCTGAAGCCGCAGGATCCCTGGTACGGCTACAACCTCGGCGCCTGGTCCGAAGAGGACGAGGAAGAGGCGGAGCTGGCGCTCAAGGGCGAGCATTATCAAACCGGCGAGAAAGCGG
>DASWFA010000422.1:0-2260 GCA_036394475.1 Binatia bacterium | reverse complement strand
GGTGGGATCGACCGCCGAGACCGAGAAAAGAATTTACCGCAGTGCGTGGGTTCTTCGGTCCAGAGGATGGAGACGGGACTTTGAACAGCCGGTCCTCAACCGTGAGTGCGAATGGGATGGTGGTGTCTTCCCAACCGCTCGCCTCGCGAACGGGACTGGAGGTTTTGCTGCGGGGCGGCAACGCGATCGACGCGACCGTCGCCATGGCGGCGGTCCTGAACGTCGTCGAGCCCATGTCGACCGGGATCGGCGGCGACGCCTTCATTCTCGCCTACCTGGCCGGTTCCCATGAAATCAAAGGATTGAACGCGAGCGGCAGGTCCCCCGCCGACGCCGCTCTCGAAGCCTTCAAGCGCCGAAAACTTGACACCGTTCCGGACTCCGGAATATTGCCGGTCACGGTGCCGGGCGCCCTGGACGGCTGGTCGACTATTCTGGATAGCCACGGCAGCTTGAGCCTCGGGGAATTGCTGCAGCCGGCGATACGATACGCGGAGGCCGGTTTTCCCGTCGGCGCGAAAACCGCCCACAAATGGCGCCGGCACCAAAAGAAGCTCGCGGACGCGAACGCGGCCGCCAATTATCTCATCGACGGAGAGGCGCCGAAGGCCGGCCAGACTTTCCGGCAGGAGCGGCTGGCCGCGACGCTCAAGAAAATCGCCCGGGAGGGCAAGAAGGTCTTCTACGAAGGAGAGATCGCCGAAGCGATCGTCAAGTTTTCCCGGCAACGGGGAGGACTGCTCTCTCTCGACGACCTCGCGAGCCACAGCTCCACCTGGGCGGCCCCGCTCCATACGACCTACCGCGGCGCCACGGTTTATGAAATGGGCCCCAACACCCAGGGGGTCACCGTGCTGCAGATGCTCAATATGCTGGAGGCCTTCGATCCGGCCTCGCTCGGCCGCGATACGGCCGCCTATCGCCATCTGTTGATCGAGATCAAAAAACTGGCCTTCGCGGACCGCGACCGCTACATAGCCGACCCCGAGCAGGCGCGCATACCCGTCGAAATGCTCATCGACAAGTCCCGCGCCCGGGAGCAAACGCGGCGGATCGACCCCGGGCGCGCCTCCGTTTACCCCGAAAAACCGGTGGAAGCGGATACCCAGTTTTTCGCCGCCGTCGACCGAGCGGGGAACGCGGTCGCGTTCATCAACAGCCTCTTCGACCCGTTCGGCTGCGGCCTGGTGGCGGGCGACACCGGCGTCCTCCTGCACAATCGGGGCAAGTTTTTTTCCCTCGACCCGCGCCATCCCAACTGCATCGCGCCGCGAAAACGGCCCCGCCATACGATCATCCCGGCGCTGGCTTTCAAAAACGACCGGCCTTTTCTCGTCTTCGGCGTGACCGGCGGCGACATGCAGCCGCAGGGCCACGTTCAGCTTCTCGCCGACATCGTCGACTTCGGCATGACGCTGCAGGAGGCGCTCGACGCTCCGCGCGTGAACCACCTGGCGGGCCTGGAGATCGGCCTGGAGAGTCCGGCGGCGGAAAAAGTAAAAGAAGAGCTCGCAGAAAAAGGACATCGAGTCGTCGCGCACGAGGATTTCGGCGTCGGCCAGGGGATCCTGTTCGATCAGGAGCGCGGCGCGCTCGAGGGCGGCTCCGATCCGCGCCACGACGGCTGCGCCATGGGTTTTTAGCGATCACGATTTGCCGGTCAACGGCATCAGGGGGACGTATGAAAATAAATTATCCTATCGGCCTGCTGCTCTTCGCGGTCTTCTTCGGCCGCGGCGTTCCCGCCCGGGCCGAGGAGCGGGTCAGGATCTCCTATTCCAGCGTGAGCGACTCGTACCTGTACGCGGTCATCGCGCAGCAAAAAGGCTTTTTCAAGCAGGAAAAGATCGACGTCGACCTGGTCCGGGTGGCCGGCACGGTGGCGGTCACCGGGCTCGCCACCGACGACATCGAATACACCCTGATGTTTTCCCAGACGATCCAGGCCGCCCTGACGGGCATTCCGGTAAAGGTCCTGGCGAGCTTCACGGACAACTCCACGGGAGCGCTGGTGGCGAAGCCCGAGCTGAAGACGCTTCAGGACATGAAGGGCAAACGGGTGGCGATCAGCTCCTTCGGCGCGGGCGCGCACGTCACCGCGGACCTGATGCTGCGCACCGCCGGCATCTCCGTCGACGCCGTCAAATTCGTCGCCCTGGGGCAGGAGAGCGCGCGGCTCGCCGCTCTGGAGCAGGGGCTGGTCGACGCGGCCATTTTGAACCCGGCGGGGATCTCGAACGCGGAGCGGCGCGGCTTCCAC
>DASWFA010000421.1:0-1621 GCA_036394475.1 Binatia bacterium | reverse complement strand
CGGTTCATCCTGCTCGACCAAAAAGCGGGCGCGCCGCCCGGCAAAGCCAAAGCGCCGTTCGATTTTATCGGCACGGGGACGTTCGCTCTCGGGCTCACGACGCTCCTCCTCGCGCTCACCGCCGGCCAGAAAGGCCAGTGGCACACGCCGCTCGTCCGCTCCGGCTTCGCGCTGGCGGCGCTTTCCATCGCCGGCTTCGTCTGGTGGGAGCGCCGCGCGCGCCATCCGCTCCTCGATCTGGAGCTGTTCCGCATCCGCCAGTTCGCCGCCGGCAACGTCGCGCGCCTGGCGAGCTTCGTCACCGTCAGCATGAACCAGCTGCTCATGCCGTTCTTCCTCCAGCTCGGCCTGGGGCTCGACACGCTCCGCGCCGGACTTTTGATGGCGACCGCGTCGGTCGGACTCGGCGTGCTCTCGCCGTTTACCGGCTATCTCTCGGACCGCATCGGCGGGCGCTGGCTCTCCGCGGCGGGGCTCGCGGTCATGGCCTCGGCGTTTTTCAGCCTGCAGCGGCTGCAACTGGGAGCGTCCGCCTTCGACGTCGGGCTCCGGCTCGGCCTCCTCGGCGTGGGGCTCGGCCTCTTCCAGACGCCGAACAACAACGCGCTGATGAGCTCGATCCCGCTCGCGCGATTGGGCGTCGGCTCCTCTTTCCTCTCGATCGTTCGGAGCCTCGGGCTTTCCATCGGCGTCGCCACGGCCAGCGCCATCGTGAGCGCCCGCCTCGTGGCGGTCACGGGCCAGACCTCGCTCGACGCGCTGCGGGGCGCCGGCCCCGGCCGGAGCGGCGGGCCCCTGCTGTCCGCTTTCATGCAGGGCTATCGGTACGCCTGCCTGACCGCGGTCGTGCTCTGCCTGGTCGGCGCCGTCGCCGCCGGCGTGAGCGGGCCGCGAGAAAAAGCGAGCAGTGAGCAGTGAAAAAAGAGAGACGCTAAAGTGCTTCGACGGCCGCGCCGAGACGGAGAAAGATCAGCTTGAATCCCACGTCTCTTTGAAGCACGCGCCGGGCCGCCTCCGAGTAAATCTCCACCTGTCGGCGGTAGCGGGCCGCGGCTTCGGCGAGTCCGTCGGTTTCGACCCGGTCGGTCTTGTAGTCGGCGAGGAAAAGCCGCCCGTCTTTCTCGTACAGGAGATCGATCACGCCCTCCATGATTGCGCCGTCCCACGGAATCAGGAGCGGAATCTCGCGCCCGAGGATTTTAGCCGAGCGGAGCTCGTGATAAACGCTCGAGGAGAAGAAAGCGGTAAAAATCCGCTCCAGCTCGCGCTGAAGCCGCGCGCGTTCTTTATCCCGTCCGGGCGCGAGATATTTTACCAGTAAAGGCTCCAGCCCCGAGCGAAAATCCGCCGGATCTTCGCCGAAGTCCCAACCCTCCAGAAACCGGTGCGCCAGCTCGCCGATTAAAAGCGGCGTCTCCGAGACGGGCGCGGGTTTTTCTCTTTCCGGCACGGCGTCGGCCATCTCCGCCTCGCGCCGCTTGAGCAGCGTGGGGGTGAGAAAGAGGGGAGTCTTAAGCGACGCTTCTCGCGCCGCCGCGCGGTCGCGCCAGAGCCGCGCGTAGGACGGCCAATCGATCGGGAGCGGCGCGTATCCCGGGGCCTCGCGCTGCTTTACCGGCGG
>DASWFA010000420.1:0-4056 GCA_036394475.1 Binatia bacterium | reverse complement strand
TCAATCCCGGCTCCCACCGGCTGCGCCCCACGCTCAATAGCTCCGGGCGCGCGGCGGCGATGAAATTCGCCAGGCTCGCGGTCTCGCGGCCGGAAAATCCGTGCGTCGCCATTCCCGCCGGCTTATCGAGGACCAGGATCGATTCGTCTTCGTACCGCACCGGGACGGCGAGGTCCGGGCGCGGCAGCGGCGCGGGCGCGAGCCAGTGGCCGCCGCCCTGGAACGTGAGAGTATCCCCGCCCGCCAGGCGGTCGCCTTTACGGCCGCGCCGGCCGTTGATCCGAAACGCCCCCTCCCCGATCGCCTTCTCGGCCTCGCGCGCCGACAGGTGCGGCAGGGTGCGGCGCACGAACGCGTCGAGCCGGACGGGCGGTGCGCCGGCGGGAACCGTCCAGGTGGATATATCGGTCATCGTTACAGCTTTCTGCTTTTCTGTTTTATATATGATATCTAACCCAACGAGGCAGCGGAATGAAGAGAAAGATTTACGCGGTGATCATGGCCGGCGGCAAAGGCACCCGCTTTTGGCCGCTCAGCCGCCCCGAGCGGCCGAAGCAGCTCTTGAAGCTCTTGAGCCCGAAGAGCCTGATCCGCGAGACGGTCGAGCGCGCGGCGCCGCTCTTCGGCCGCCGGAACGTGCTCGTCGTCACGGTGGACGAGCATCAGCGCGCCATGCGCGCCGAGCTGCCGATGCTGCCGAAAGCCAATTTCCTGATCGAGCCGCAAGGGAAAAACACCGCGCCGTGCATCGGCCTCGCCGCCGTCGAGCTGGCGGCGCGCGACCCCGGCGCGGTCATGGTCGTGCTCCCCGCCGACCACTGGGTCTCCGACCCGCGGCGCTTTTCGCGGACGCTAAACGCGGCGGCCCGGCTGGCCGGGCGCCACGACGCCCTGTTCACGATCGGCGTCCGTCCCGCCTATCCCGAGACCGGCTACGGCTATATCTTGAAGGGGAAGCGCGAGGCGGGGCGAGCGTCTTTTTATCGCGTCCGGGGCTTTGCCGAAAAGCCGGATCGGAAAAAAGCCCGGCGCCTGATCGCGCGCGGCGCGCTCTGGAACAGCGGAATTTTTATCTGGCGCGTCTCGGCGATTCTCGCCGCGTTCCGCCGCCATGCCCCGGAGGTCGCGCGCGGCCTCGAGCGCATCCAAAAGATCGCGGCGGCCGGGCGCGGCGGCGGGCTGGGAGCTCTGCCGCCCAGGCTCGAGAAGGCGCTCCGGCGCGAGTACCGAAGGATGCCGAGCGTATCGATCGACTACGCGGTTCTGGAAAAGGCCGGCTCGGAGGGCGAAGTGAGGACGCTGGAAGCGGACTTCGGCTGGAGCGACGTCGGCAACTGGGACGCGCTCCATCGCATGCTGCCGAAAGACGCGGCCGGCAACGCGGGCGTCGGACGCCGCCTCGGCTTCCGCTCGCAGAACTGCCTCGCCTACTCCTCTTCGCCGCGCCGCCTGATCGCCCTTCTGGGAATGCAAAACACGGTCGTGGTGGATACGCCGGACGCGGTGCTGGTCGCCGACCTCCGGCGGCCGCAGGAGATCAAGGACCTGATCGAAGAATTGAATCGACGGGGCCTGGCGCGCTACGCCTTCAGATAAATTTCTCCGCCAGCCACCCGAGGCCGTAGCCGACCCCGCAGGCGGCCACTCCGAGCAGCGTCGTCTCCAGGCCGGAGCGGAGCGGATTGGCCTTGGTGAGCCGCGTCTTCGCCGCCCCCACGAAAAAGAGAAAGCCGACCGAGAGAAGAATCGCCACCCAGATCGCCCGGTGCGGATCGGCGATGAAAAAATAGGGCGCGATGGGCGGCAGGGCGCCGGCGGCGAACGACACGCCCATCGTCGCCGCGACCTTGACCGGGTCGTCGAGGTGCTCGTCGAAAAGACCCAGCTCCTCGCGCTTCATGAAGCGGAGCAGCACGTCCTTGTCGGAGGTGACGCGGTTGACGATCATCTCCTGCTCGGGGCTCGTGAATCCCATCCCGCCGTAAATTTCCCGGATCTCCTCCGCCTCCTTCTCGGGCATCTTGTCGATCTCCCATTTTTCCTGCTCGATCTCGGAGTGAAAAAATTCGCGCTGGGATTTGGTCGCCAGATAGGCGCCGAGCGCCATGGAGATGGCGCCCGCGACGATCTCCGCCATGCCCGCGAGCAGGATGTAGCGGCCCTGGGCGATCGAGCTGGTGACGCCGGCGAGAAAGCCGATCGTCGTCACCAGCCCGTCGTTCATGCCGAAGATCACCTCGCGGATCGCGCGGCCCTTGGGCGTGTGCCAATCTTCGTGGTGATGGAGCGACGATGTCGATGGATCGGCCATGTTCCGAGAAAGCTACCATCTGCTTTTCTAAAAGCCAACCGCATTCCGGTTGCGCGCCTTGCAACGTTGACTTCACCCGATAACTCTTCTATTTTGCCTCATCTCCCTCGAAAGGACTGTCAATGATTCCAAGCGGGCCGCTCGCGGACGGCGAGACGGTTATTTTCATCGACCGGAAGGAGCGCGAGTACCTGCGCCGGCTCGCGGGCGGAAAGCAGATCAACATCCGCGACGGCAAGGTCGACGCCGCGAACGTCATCGGCCGCGACGAGGGGTCGATCGTGCACTCGTCGCTGAACGACGCCTTCCTGGTCTTTCGCCCGACGCTGGCGCAGCTGATTCCCAACCTGCCGCGCCAGGCGCAGGTGATCTATCCCAAGGACATCGGGACCATTTTAACCTGGGCCGATATTTTCCCCGGCTGCACGGTGATCGAATCGGGCGTCGGCGCCGGCGCCCTCACGATCGCGCTGCTGCGCACGCTCGGCACCACGGGCCGCCTGATCTCCTACGAGCTGCGCGAAGACTTCGCCCGCATGGCGCGCGACAACGTCGCCCGCTATTACGGCCCTGCGGAGCAGTGGAGCTTAAAGCTCGGCGACGTCGCCGAGGCGCTGGAGGAGACGGAGGTCGATCGCATCATCCTCGACCTGCCCGAGCCCTGGCAGGTTCTGCCGCGGGCGGCGGGCGCGCTCAGGTCCGGCGGGATTTTGCTCTGTTATGTGCCGACGGTCCTCCAGGTGAAGACGCTTGTCGACTCGCTGAGAGAGCACGGCGGCTTCGCCGCGATCGAGAGCTTCGAGACGCTGCTGCGCTACTGGCACGTCAAAGGCATGAGCATCCGCCCGCAGCACCGCATGGTCGCGCACACGGGATTCATAACGGTGGCGCGGCGGCTCGCCCCAAAATAATCCGCGCCTGCTCTGTTAACACGTACCAGGTAATATCCGGAGTGTCTTTAGCTCCCGCCCGCCCGCTACCCTATTCATGGCAAACACGCGGCGGCGGGCCATGTTCCCTCCCGGCGCCGCGACTACGACCATGGGAACCGGGAGGACAGAATCATGAAGCGCGCCTTGGCCAGAACGTTGATTATCCTCGCACTCGGTCTATTCGTCGCGAGCTGCTCTCTTTTCGGCAGAAAAGAAACGGTCGTAACGATTAATCAAGTGCCGGCGCCCGTGAGAACTTCGATAGAAAAAGTGACGGCCGGCGCCAAAATCAAGTCGATAGAAAAAATCGAGTCCGGCGACAAAGTGACTTACGAAGTGGAATATATCAAAGACGGCAAGGAGCTCGACGCCTATATCGAGCCGGACGGCAGAATTGTAAAGGGCGGGTAACAGATCAAAAGACCCGGATAATCTTGCAGACCGCTCAAAACGTCCCAGATACGAGGCGCGCGAAAATCCGATCCTTCGACTTCGCTCAGGACAGGCTCAGCGCAGGCGTACTTTTTTCAGTACGTCGAGCGGGGCGGGTCGAGCGCAACGCCGTATATGGGCGTTTTCAGCGTGTCTGCCGATCATTCCGGGCACTGTAATTGTATGTAATTCCCCTCGGTGTCGAAAAAGTACAGCCCTCTTCCCGTCGGCCGCGCCACCGGCTTGTCGATCAGCACTTTGACGCCGGCCTTTTTGAGTTCTTCCACGGCCTTGTCGAAATCCGCCTTGTCGGTCTGCAGCGCGATGTGCGCCGTGCCGTCGTCGAAATCGCCCCGCTCGATCGGCTTCGGCCGCTCGAAG
>DASWFA010000419.1:0-9205 GCA_036394475.1 Binatia bacterium | reverse complement strand
GGGAGAGGGCAAGCCTTGCCAGAGGCAACCTCCTCCCCCCCTAGAAGTTGCGTTTTCCCCGTCCGTATTGAATAAAGTCCCCGGCCATGCCCGCCTCCAGCCTCGAATCCATCGTCAGCCTCGCCAAGCGGCGCGGCTTTGTCTTCCCGTCGTCCGCCATCTACGGCGGCCTCGGCAGCACCTGGGACTACGGTCCGCTCGGCGTGGAGCTCAAGAACAACGTCAAGCGCGCGTGGTGGCGCGACAACGTGCAGCTCCGCCCGGACATGGTCGGTCTCGACGCCTCGATCCTCATGCACCCGACGGTCTGGAAGGCGAGCGGCCACCTCGACCACTTCACCGACCCGATGGTCGACTGCAAGGCGTGCCAGCGGCGCTTCCGCGCCGACAAGATCGACGAGGAGAAATGGACCCACTACTGCGCGGCGACCAAGGGCAATAAATTCGATATCCCCGCGGGGGAGGCCTGCCCGCACTGCGGCGCGCGGCGCACGCTCTGCCCCGTCTGCGGCAAGGGCGAGCTGACCGACGCGCGCCAGTTCAACCTCATGTTCAAGACTTTCATGGGTCCGGTGGAGGACGAGGCCGCCGTCACCTATCTCCGTCCCGAGACCGCCCAGGGCATCTTCGTCAACTTCGAGAACATCCTCCAGTCGATGCGGCTGAAGCTCCCGTTCGGCATCGCCCAGATCGGCAAGGCGTTTAGGAACGAGATCACGCCGGGCAACTTCACCTTCCGCACGCGCGAGTTCGAGCAGATGGAGATCGAGTACTTCGTCATGCCGGGCACGGACGAGGAGTGGCACCAGCGCTGGATCGACGAGCGCTTCGCCTGGTACCCGAGATACGGCATGCGAAAGGAAAACATCCGGCTCCGCGAGCACGACCAGGACGAGCTGGCGCACTACGCCAAGCGCACCGCCGACATCGAATACCGATTCGCCATGGGCTGGAGCGAGCTCGAGGGGGTCGCCAACCGGACCGACTTCGATTTGAAGCAGCACGCCAAGTTCAGCGGCAAGGCGCTGGAGTATTTCGACGAGGAGACCAAGCAGAAGGTCGTGCCCTACGTGATCGAGCCGTCGGCCGGCGCGGACCGCTCGACGCTCGCGTTTCTCGTCGACGCCTACCACCAGGAAGAGGTGCGCGGGGAAAAGCGCGTCGTGCTGAAGCTCCATCCCGAGCTGGCGCCGGTCAAGATCGCGGTGCTGCCGCTGCTCAAGAAGAACGACCGGATCGTCGAGACGGCGAAAAGGCTGTGCGCGGAATTCCGCAAACGCTGGTACTCGGTCTACGACGATACCGCCTCGATCGGCCGGCTCTACCGCCGGCAGGACGAGGTCGGCACGCCCTTTTGCGTCACGGTGGACGTGCAGACGGTGGGGGACGAGAAGTCGGCGGCGGACGAGAAAGTCACGATCCGCGACCGCGACACGATGCAGCAGATCCGCGTGCCGCTGGAGAAGCTCGATGGGATCATGACGGACTTGATGGCCGGCAAATGGGCCGAGGTCGCCGCCGTCGCGGATTATAAAATTCCCCCGCGCGCCGGCTCGGACTAGGTCGAAGTGCCGCGTTCAAGCGGCCGGCCGTTCTTGGCGCCCGCGCAATGTGGGTCGCTCAAGCCCCGCCCGCTCTCCGAGCCGCGCAATGGGCCGCTGCTCATCCCAAACGCCGGTAATCGGATGCGCGGCTCTTCGATCGGGCAGGGCTTTCGCTTGGAGTCCGGGAGTTTTTTGCTAATCCGTCCGCGCCTATCGCTTAACGCTTGATGAAAGCGACGCCTTTTTCGCCACGCCTGCCGACTCGACCAAGCTAGGATTGCTCGGATTTTCCCGAGCGCTGTTTGCGCCATTCCTGAAACCGCTGCAGCCGCTCGGCGCGGAGCTCGGCGAGGCGCGCCTTCTGCTCGTCGGTGAGGACGGCGAGGACCCGATTCATCATCTGAGCCCGCGCGACCATCAGCTCGGCCTGCACGCCGGCGATGTCCCGGGCCTCGGCGCGCACGGCGCTTTCGTCGAAAGGCCGGTTTTGCGACGTCGCCCTCAAAGCGGCGTGTTTTTCGCGCAGCTCGACCGCCAGGGGGCGGAGCGCGTCGCGGCTGCCGGCGAAAATGGCTTTGATCTCGGCCCGCTGATCGTCGGAGAGCTGGAGCTGGTCCATCAACGGTTGCAGCGGCGGGCCCATGCGCCGCATCATCATCCCCGGCATGCCCGGCCGGCCGGGTCCGGGGTCGGCGACGGCGGCGGCGCCCGCGAACAAGCCGGCCACGATCAGAGCGGCGGCGAAGGCCGTCGTTGTTTTATTTTTTTTCATTTTCATCTCCTAAAAAATTATCGCCTTCTCGCCGGCTGGGCCGCTCTGGCCGGCGCGGCGGCCGAGGGCCCAAAAACCGGCGGCCCGACGATGGCCGGCGGTCCGACGACGACTACCCGCGGACTCGCGACCACGTAGGGATACGGATAATAAGAGTAGGGTCTCAGATAGAGCTGGTAGTGGATCGTGTGCAGCTCGTAGTAGGGATCGTAGTAGGGCTGCGCATAATAGGGCTGCGCGTACTGAACGTCGGCGTAGGGGTCGTAATACTGGGCGCGGGCCGCGCCGGATAGAGCCGCCACGACACTCAACGCCGCGAGGGCGAGCAAAAATATCTTCACAACCATCCCCCTTCACCACCGGCCCGGGCCGGCGCCCGCCCGGCCGTTAGCGGCCGGAGCGGGAGTCTTCGTAACCGTCGTGGTAGCCGCGGTCTTTCCCCTGCTGGTAGCGCTCGTAGCGGCCGCGCTCGACGCCCCGGCTATAGCCGTCGTCGTATCCGGAATCGTAGGGATCGTACGACCTGGGGGGCGGAGGCGGATAGTCCCGCTCCACTACCACCGGCGGCGGGAGCAGCACGCGGTCGATAAAGATGCCCGTGGCGATGCCGCCCAGCACCCCGGCCGCGATGGCGGCGCCGTTATAGCCGCCGCCGTAGTAGCGAACCCTCGGGCCGCAGCATGGCCCTCTCCAGTAGGCGAAGCTCGCGGTGGGCGTCAGCAGCACCGCGGCTAAAATCGCGGCCAACGCCAGCGCTGAAAGCTTTTTCATGTCGAATCTCCTTTCCATCGTTGTATCATCCTTGGCATCAATTTCTCTGGTGTCAATACCGGTAGCGGTAGCGGTACGGATAATAGCGATACGAGTAGTAGGGCCGATAAGCGTACGAATGAGAGTAGGCGTAGGGGTACGCATAAGAATACGATGGGTAGGCATAACCATACGAGTAGGCGGGAGCCGGCGCGTAAGCGCCCGGGCCGTCGTAAACCACGCACCCCGCCAGGAGACTGAGACAGAGAGCCAACCCTACTGCGGACAAGGTTTTTTTCATCGCCGCCTCCGCTCGACTACCAGCCGTAGCGGTATCCGTACCGGTAGGGACGGTAGCCATAGTAATGGGGATAAGGACGGTAGCGATAGTAGCCGTACGGATAGCCGGAGTAAAAATAGGGCTCGGCGTAGTACGGGGCGGAGTAGCGGTCGTAATAGCGGTGTCTCCAGCCATAGGCGAAGCTCGCGGAAGGCACGAGGAGCATCATCACCACGCCTAACCAAAGTGCTTTTTTCATGGTATGCCTCCTTCTCTCTCTTTCTGTCAGCTTAGACGCTCGATCGGAGCATAAGGTTTACAGCGCCTATCCGGCTAATCTCTAAAGTCTTTTCCCCGGAATCTCCGGTTGTCCTTGGGCCTGGTATCCCTGGTATCCTTGGGCCGCAGCCGGTCGCGCAGCGCGCGCTTTTCCTCCGGCGAAAGCTCGCGCTCGCGCGATTTGTCGCGCCACTGCTGGCGCTCGTCGGGCGGCAGCTCGCGAAACTGTTGGAAGCGCTCTTTGAGGGCGTCCCGCCGGCCCGGCGGCATGTTGTTCCAGTGGTCCCATTCACGGCGCAGGCGGTCGCGCTGATCGGGCGGAAGGTTTTGCCAGCGCTGAAAATTGCGCTCGACCTCGGCTTTTTCCTGCGGGCTCAAGCGGCGCCATTCCTGCGGGCTTTGGGCCCGGGCGGCCAGCGGCACGAGCAGGCCCAAAAGCAGGCCCAAAAGCAGGTTATAGGCCAGGTTATAAGGGACGGCTCGTCTCACTTTTTTGCGCCTCTGGCGCCTCGACGGATTCCATCAGGTCCATGGAATCGAGAAAGTCGAGGGACTGGAAGAAATCGGCATTTTTAGCCATCTCGGTAAACTCCGGGGCCGTATCGGTGGCCGCGGGATACCAATGAGTCTTGGTAAAAGTCAGGCCCATCGCGATCGCCAGGATCACGGCCGTGGCCGCGGCCGGCACTGGCCAGGGGTGGAAAAAGGCCGCGAGCGCGCGGAGCCAGCCGCGCTTTTCCTCCTCGGCCGCGAGCTTTATCCTGAGCTCCCGGCTGTAGTTCTGCCAGAACTCCGGCGCGGGCTCGTCGGCCGCCACCGTCGCGGGGAGGAGGCTTTTGAGCTCGCTTAAAAAACCGCGGCACCGGGCGCAGCCGCCCAGATGGGATTCGACTTTCCGGCGGTCCTCGGCCGAGCTCTCCCGATAGTGATAGAGGACGAGCTCCTGCTCGAAATCCTTACAGGCCGCGCCGAAAGCATCCGGTGTCCTGGTAGCCATAACGCCCTCCTACTAAAGCTCCGCTAATCGTTGTCTTAAAGCCATGACCGCCCGGTGGAGATGAACCTTGATGGTCCCTTCGGCCGCTTTCATCACCCCGGCGATCTCGCTGATCGAAAGCCCTTGATGATTCTTCAATAAAAAAACCGCCCGCTGCTTGGGCGGCAGCGTCGCCAGCGCCGCCCCGATGCGCTCGGACAACTCGCCCCGCATCGCCTCCTCGACGGGCGAGGGGCCCGGGTTGGCCAGCTTCTCGAAGCCGTCGCCCCTTTCGGTCCGCTCCTCCAAGGATTCCCAGACGACTTTGGCTTTGCGCCGGCGATAATCGAGGCAGAGGTTCACCAGGATGCGGTAAAACCAGGTGTAAAAGCTCGCCCGGCGGTCGAAGCTCTTCAAGTGGCTGAAGGCCTGCAGGAACGCGTCCTGGGAGAGGTCCTTGGCCTCCTCGCGGTCGCGGGTGAAATCGAAGGCGATGCGGTAGGCTTTCTGCTTATAGCGCTCGACCAATACCTCGAAAGCCTCGCGCTCCCCCTGTTGGGCGGCAATGACCAGCGCTTCATCGCCGAGCTCTTCAGGCCGACAGCTCACCATGGGTAGTTTCGGGTCACCTGCGCGCAGCGGGTACAAAACCGCCTGGCCGCTTGTCGGGGCGCCCAGCGACACGCTGTCGAGATAAGGGTTAATAACGGCCCCCTTTTCTCAGGCCGCTCCGGGGCTCGCGCCGGTCCTGATAGAGTCTACGATCTTCCCGTGTTTCGTTCCAGTCCTGGGCCGACTCCTTTGCCCTGTCCGGGGCGGCTGGCCCGGCGCGCCCGTCTTTAAGCTCTGTCAGTTCCATGCTCATAAACGACGCTCCAATGGGTCCCGACCACACCTTCCGGGCTCTTATTACACCCGGTTAGACGGAACCGGGGGCCAAAAGGTTTACCCGGGAGACCGCCGCTCATAATATCATAAAACCCGGTCCCCGGGCGGCGGATTTGCCCGAAAAACCTCAGGATTCCAGCGGAAAATCAGCTTGACAAGCAGGGTCGTTGACTTTAGACTGATTCCGCGGACTCTCTGATTGCACGATGGAATCGAGTAACCTGGAAGAGCTGGAGGCGAAGATCAATCGGCTGCTCGAAAGGCACGAAAAAATAAAGCGGGAAAAAGAGCAGGCCGAGAAGAAATTACAGCAGAGAGAGACCGAGTGGCACCAGCTGCGGGGGCAAATCCGGCAGTACGAGCGCGAGCGCACCGAGATTCGCGAGCGGCTGGAAAAAATACTCGGTCATCTGGACGAGCTGGATATCTCCTAGGTAGAAAGGCCGCCGCGTGAAAAAGGCCGTCGAAGTCGAGATCATGGGCGAGCGTCTCACGCTCCGCACCGATCAGGACGAGAGCTACGTCCGCAATGTGGCGGGCTACGTGGACAAAAAGATGCAGGAGGTGCAGAAAAGCACCCGGCCTTCGGCCAAGTCGAGCATCGCCATGCTCGCCGCGCTCAACATCGCCGACGACTACCAGCGGCTCAAAGATCATTGCGACTCGGTATCCAGGCGGCTCCATCTGTTGATCCAGAAGGTTTCGACTAATTTAACCGAGGAGGGCTAAAAACAGGTGATCCTTTTTCCCCTGCTGTGTTCGTGATCATCTGAGACAACTTTACCAACAAACAAACGAAGGAGGCCGTCCCTTGCCGCGTCGGTCAAGCCCCCTCGAGGGGAAGACTCCAGCGGTAATATGGCATCCACCTGGTAACAGGTTAAGTTGTTCGTTTGACACGGCACGAGCGGGGGAAAATAAATATTCGGCGTCGAGCGGGACGCATGGGGTGTTGGGAAACGGCGTTACAGATCTTGATACTGGCTTTCGCATCCGTGGATACGATAAAAAATCGACGATTGGTTTATCTGGCCTCGGAGTTTTGCATCATCAGGGGTTCCCCGAACGTCCGTCGGCTCCGGCGCTTTCGGTTCGCCGGACCATCCGAGGAGCGGTACGACGAGCCATGACGGGCTCGCCGCGTAGACGCGTAGAGTAGAGATCGGTAACGTAGACCCTCGCCTCCCTTCCCCGGCCTGTTCGCTCGCGAGCAGGCGCCGACGCCGATAAAGGCCGGCTCTCAATGGGGGATTCAAAAGAAATACTAAGGGCCCGGATCGCCCGCCTGCGGGATTCCCTGTCCGGTTTCGAGGCCGCCCGTCTGAGCCGGCTGATCGAGGAGCGCGCGCTTCTGTCCGCGCCTTACCTAGAGGCCCGTTCGGTGGCGCTGTACAGCCCGACGGGGAACGAGGTGGCGACCGACGCCATCCGGGAGCACGCGCAAAAAACCGGCAAGGGATTATTTTACCCCAGGTGCGCCGCCGGCGGGGAGCTTCAACTGGTGCCGGTGGCGGCCGGCGAGGAGCTCGCGCCCGGACGCTACGGGATTCTCGAGCCGACCGGCGCCGGCGTCCTCGGCGACGCCGGCGGTCTGGTGGTGTTCGTCCCGGGCGTGGCGTTCGATCTCCGGGGCAACCGGCTGGGCCGGGGCCGGGGCTGGTACGACCGCGCGCTGGCCGCGCTCGGCGCCGGGGCGACGTCGATCGCGCTGGCCTATGAGTTTCAGATGAGCGACAAAATTCCCGCCGAGGCGTGGGATCGGAAAGTCGACTACATCGCGACCGAGAGGAGGATCATCGACTGCCGGAATTCACCATCCGATTCCGGCGCTGTGGGCCAATCAGGCAATTCAGGATGGCCTTCCTAATCTATCGCAGGAAAAGGGGGTGTGGACTTTGGAACTTCATCTATTAATCGGAGTCGCCGGCTTCATCGCCGGAGCCCTCGTGCTGGTCGGCGTCTCCTGGGTCAGGAAAAAACAGCATCAGGGCGAGATCGAGCAATCGCGCGCCGCGGCGGGCCGGATCGTCGAAGACGCCAAGAAAGAGGCGGGCGCGATCAGGAAAGAAGCGGAGATCCAGGGCAAGGACCGCATGGTCCAGGCCAAGATGGATTTCGAGAAGGAGATCCGCGAGACCCGCAGAGAGCTCCAGGCGCTGGAGAAGCGGGTGGCCGTCAAGGAGGAAAGCCTCGACAAGCGGGTCGAGAGCCTGGAGAAGCGCGAAAGCGAAGTGGCGCGGCGGGAGCAGGGGCTCCGGGGCCGGGAGAAGACCGTCGAAGAGAAGCAGGCGGAGTACGATCGGCTGGCGGTCGACGCCAAGCGCCAGATCGAGCAGGTGGCCGGCATGACGCGCGAAGAAGCGAAGAAGAGTATCATCGACCAGATGGTCGAAGAGGCCAAGCACGACTCGGCCAAGCGCATCCGGGTGATCGAGGAGGAGGCGCGCGAAGAGGCGGTCCGCAAGGGGCAAAAAATCGTCGCGCTCGCGATCGAAAGGCTGGCGGGCGATTTCGTCACCGAGCGGACCGTCACCGTCGTGCCGCTCCCGAGCGACGACGTGAAGGGGCGCATCATCGGCCGCGAGGGGCGCAACATCCGCGCCCTGGAGGCGGCCACGGGCATCGACCTCATCGTCGACGACACGCCGGAGTCGGTCATCATCTCCGGCCACAACCCGATCCGGCGTGAGATCGCCAAGCTGTCGCTCGACAAGCTCCTCTCCGACGGGCGCATCCATCCCGGCCGGATCGAGGAAGTGGTGCGGAAATCCGAGCAGGAGGTGGACGAGGCGATCCGGGAGGCGGGCCAGAAGGCGATCTTCGACGTCGGCGTCCACGGGGTGCATCCCGAGATCATCAAGCTCCTCGGCCGGCTCAAATACCGCTACAGCTACGCGCAGAACGTGCTGCTCCATTCGATCGAGGCGGCGTTCATCTGCGGCAACATGGCCGCCGAGCTCGGCCTCAACGAGAAGCAGGCGCGCCGCGCGGCGCTGCTGCACGACATCGGCAAGGCGGTGGACCACGAGGTCGAGGGGTCGCACGCGATCATCGGCGCCGAGCTGGCGCGGAAGTACGGCGAGTCGCCCAAGATCGTCAACGCGATCGCGGCGCACCACGAGGACGTCAAGGCGGAGACGATTCTCGCGCCGCTGGTGGACGCGGCGGACGCCCTCTCGGGGGCGCGCCCCGGCGCCCGGCGCGAGATGATGGAGACTTACGTGCGGCGCCTGGAGGAGCTCGAGCGCATCTGCAATTCGTTCTCCGGCGTGGAAAAGTCCTACGCCGTCCAGGCGGGCCGGGAGATCCGGATCATCGTCCAGCACGACACGATCTCCGACGAGGACGCCGCGCGCATGTCGCGCGAGATCGCGCGCAAGATCGAGAACGAGATGACCTATCCCGGCCAGATCAAGGTCACGGTGATCCGGGAAGTGCGGTCCGTGGAATACGCGAGGTAGTTTGTTTCGAGTCCCGGGTTTCGGGTTTCGAGTTGATCCGATCCAACCTGAAACTTGAGACCTGAAACTAGAAACATTTATGCGGATTTTAATTTTAGGGGATGTGGTGGGGCGGCCGGGGCGGAGCGCGATCAGGGATCTCGTTCCGGGTCTGATCAAGACCGAGCGGATCGATCTGGCGATCGCCAACGCGGAGAATTCCGCCGGCGGCATGGGCGTGGACATCAAGAGCGCCGAGGAGCTGCTCTCGGCGGG
>DASWFA010000418.1:0-3579 GCA_036394475.1 Binatia bacterium | reverse complement strand
CACGAACATGTCGGAGAGCCACTGCAGGCTCTCCGAGTGGCCGACCATGAGGCAGCCGTCGGGCTGGAGGTAGCCGGCCAGCCGCTCGAACAGGCGCATGAACCATTTCATGCTGCCGGCGGGGGAGCAGGACACCGACCTGCCGACGCGCTACGGGATCAACGCCATGGAAATGCTCATCAACGAGATCATGAAGCTCGGCGGCGAGCGGCGGCGCCTGCGGGCCAAGGTCTTCGGCGGCGGCCACGTGCTCAACATCCAGAGCGTCGGCATGGCGGTGCCCGAGCGCAACGCGCGCTTCGTCAAGGAGTTCCTCGCCACGGAGAAGATCCCCATTTTGAGCCAGCGGCTCGGCGGGACCAATCCGCTGCAGGTCCATTTTTTCACCCACCTGGGCAAAGCGCTGATCCGGATTCTGGGCGGCCGGAACGAAGAGATCGCCGGCGAGGAGGAGCGCTACCGCGTGGAGGCGGTCAAGGACGTCGCCCGCCGGCCCGAGGAGAACGTCACGCTGTTTTAAAAAAGCTGTCAGCTATCAGCTCTCAGCTTCCAAGAGGCTGAGTGAATATTTCTTTTTATCTGAAAGCTGAAAGCTGACCGCTGAAGGCTATTATGGGAAAGACCAAAGTTTTGATCGTCGACGATTCGGCCCTGGTGCGCCAGCTCCTGACCGGGCTCATCTCCCGCGACCCCGCGCTCGAGGTGGTCGGCGCCGCCTCCGACCCGTTCGCGGCCTGGGAGAAGATCAAGGCGCTCGGGCCGAACGTGCTGACGCTCGACGTGGAGATGCCGCGCATGGACGGGCTGGCGTTTTTGGAGCGGCTCATGCGCGCCCGCCCGATGCCGGTGTTGATGGTCTCCTCGCTCACCGAAAAGGGCTGCGAGAACACGCTGCGCGCGCTCGAATTGGGGGCGGTCGACTTCGTCACCAAGCCGAAGATCGACATCAAGAACGGCACGATCGGCCTCGCCGACGAGATCATCGCCAAGATCAAGACGGCCGCGCGCGCCCGGCCGCGGCAGGCCGAGCGGCTCGGGGCCGACGGGCGGGCGCGGCTCCACGCGCTGTCGAGTGAGGCGCTGGCCAAGAGCACGGAGAAAGTCGTCGCGATCGGCGCCTCCACCGGAGGCACCGAGGCGATCCGCGAGGTGCTCACCGCGCTGCCGGCCGACGCGCCGGGCGTCGTCATCGTCCAGCACATGCCGGAGCACTTCACCCGCGCCTTCGCCCAGCGCCTCGACAAGCTCTGCCAGATCCGCGTCCAGGAGGCGCGCGACGGCGACCGGATTCTGCCGGGCCACGCGCTCATCGCGCCGGGAAACTACCACATGCGCGTCATCCGCAACGGCGCGAACTACAACGTCGAGGTGTTCATGGGCGAGCCCGTCAACCGCCACCGCCCGTCGGTCGACGTGCTGTTCCACTCGTGCGCGCGCCATCTGGGGTCGAACGCGCTCGGCATCATCCTGACCGGCATGGGCGGCGACGGCGCCCGCGGGCTGCTCAAGATGCGCCAGGCCGGCGCCCGCACCGTGGCCCAGGACGAGGCGACGAGCGTGGTCTTCGGCATGCCGAAGGAAGCGATCGAGATCGGCGCCGTCGGCGCCGTGCTGGCGCTCGACCGGATCGCCGAGGCGGTGGTGCGGCCGGCCGGCGACCATTTGACCATGGAGCCATGAATCGTGGCACCGCTTTTGCTCGATCCATCGAGCCAGAACGATAATCGCCCCGCCGGCGCGGCGGACGGAATGAAAACAGACAGAAAGCCGGCGGACGCGTCAGATTTTTGACGGAGACATGAGCGGCCGATGATCAAACAGGTGCTCTCCCAGGACGAGGTCGATTCGCTTTTACGCGGCATCGCCGAGGACGCGGTCGAGGTCAGCGACGCCGAGCCCGGAGAAGCGAGCGCCGCCAAGGCGACGGCGGCGGGCGCCATGGCGGACGTCAAGCCGTACAATTTCATCCGCAGCGAGATCTCCGCGCGCGGCCGGCTGCCGGGGCTGGAGATCATCTTCAACAAGTTCACCCGCCGGCTGCACAACATCTTCGGCTCCGAGCTGGGCAAATCGGTGGACGCCGGCTTCGAGGACATGGACGTCATCCTCTACGAAAACCTGATCAAGAAATTCCCCCTGCCGAGCAGCATTCACGTCGTGCGCCTCGAGCCGCTGCGCGGCCTCGGCCTGTTCGTGATCGAGGCGCGCCTCGCCTACGCCATGGTGGATATCTTTTTCGGCGGCACCGGCCACCGCGTGGCCAAGGTCGAGGGGCGCGATTTTACCCCGATCGAGACCAATTTTCTGGGCAAATTCGTCAACAAGATGCTGCGCGGCATGGAAGAGGCCTGGCAGCCGGTCATCCAGCTGACCGGCCACTATATGCGCTCGGAGATGAACCCCTACCTGCTCGGCGCCTCCAGCATGGGCGACGTCATGGTGGTGGCCAACTACCGGGTCGACATGCAGGGCTCGTCCGGGACGATTTTTTTCTGCTTCCCGCTCTCGTCGGTCGAAGAGCTGCGCGAGCAGCTCAAGTCCTCGCTCCAGGCCTCCGAGGAGGGCGGCGGCATGGTGGGGCGGCTGCAGCTCCCGCTGCTCGGCGCCGAAGTCGACGTCCAGGCGGTGGTCGGCGTCCTCAACATGAAGGTCAAGGACATCCTGCGCATGTGCCCGGGCGACATGATCCAGATGAACCGCCAGGGGCTCGATCAGATCGAGCTCTGGGTGGAGGGAAGGCCCAAGTTCTCCGGCCGGGGCGCGCAAAAAGAAGGCAACCGGGTTTTTATGGTTTCCGATCGCATCACGCAGCAGTAGGGACAAAAAAAAGACAAGGATGGAGCCACGCCATGGAGCAGGCTAAAGAAAACGGCGGCGCCCACGAGCCGTCCCGGCAGGTCGATCTCACCATGTTGCTCGACGTGCCCTTGCAGGTGACGGTCGAGCTCGGCCGCACCCGGATGACCATCGAGAGCCTCTTGAAGCTGACGCAGGGGTCGGTGGTGGAGCTGGCGCAGACCGTCGGCGAGCCGCTGAATATCTACGTCAACAACCGGCTGATGGCGCGGGGCGAAGCGGTCATCATGAAAGACAAGTTCGCCATGCGCATCGTCGACGTGATCAGCCCCGAGCGCAGAATCGAAAATTTGGGATAAGTATTCAGCCGTGAGTCGTGGTGGGGAGGGGGCTGCTCACTGCTCGCTTCTCACTATTTTCCCCTCGCTGCTTTTCAAGACCAGAATGCTGATTCTTCGGTTGGCCGGGTCCATCGGCTTGTCGGCCGAGAGCGGGAAGCGGTCCGCGTAGCCGACGACCTTTTCCACCCGTTCCCTGGGGAGCTGCATCTCTTCCATCGCCCGCCGCGCGTTCAGCGCCCGCGCCGAGGAAAGCTCCCAGTTCGAATAAAAGCCCGTGTCGGGGTATTGCCGCGCGTCGGTATGGCCGCTGATGGCGACGGCGTTGGCGAGCGGTTTGACCCGCTCGACGATCACCTCCAGCACGCGGCGGAGGATCGGCTTCAGCTCGGCGCTGCTGAGATCGAAAAAAGCCTGCTTATCGGTGTCGATCAGCTCGATCATC
>DASWFA010000417.1:0-3641 GCA_036394475.1 Binatia bacterium | reverse complement strand
CCCCGCCGGCGCGCTCAAGAGCCTCCATCGCCTGCTCGCCTGCATGCAGCGCCACACGGCGGAGATCGAGCCGCCGTTCGTCCGCGACATCCAGCGCGCCGCGCCGGAGATGTTCAAGCTCGTCGAGCGGCGGCGCCGCGGCCTGATCCAGCGCTATTTCGGCAGGTTCTTCGAAGCGGGCCGCCGGGAAGGCATCATTCGCCGGGACATCCCCACGGCTGTGATCGTGGAGATCCTTCTCGGCGCGACCGAGGCGGTCGTCAACCCGGCCAAGATGGCGGAGCTCCGGCTCGCGCCGAACCACGCCTACATGGACGTGATCATGGTGGTTCTCAAGGGCGTCGTGACCGACGCAGGCAGGGAGGAATTATAATGGGTCGCGGGGCGGGCGGCGGTTCGCGGTTTCTACTGGCCTTTGCGTTTGTCGCCGTCTGCGTCCTGGCGGGCTGCCATCGCCCGCAGGACCCGCGGCTCCAGGGCTACGTCGAGGGCGAGTTCGTTTACGTCGCCTCGCCGTACGGCGGCGCGCTGGAATCGCTCTTTGTCCGGCGCGGCGCCGAGGTCAAAGCGGGCGATCCGTTGTTCGTGCTCGACAGCGCGGCGGAAAAAGCCGCGCGCGACCAGGCGCGGGCGGCGCTGGAGCTCTCGGAAAAAGATTACGCTCGGATGGAAAAGCTCGCGCGCGCCAACCTGATCGCGATGCAGGAATTGGACCGGGCGCGCTCGACACGCGACCAGGACCGCGAGCGGCTGGCCAAGGCGGAGTGGGACCTGGCGCAGAAGCGCCAGAGCGCGCCCCAGGCGGGGCTGGTCTTCGACACGCTGTTCCGTCAGGGGGAATGGATCGCCCCCGGCCGCCCCGTCGTCGCGCTGCTGCCGCCGAGTAACGTCAAGGTGCGCGCCTTCGTGCCGGAGACGGAGATCGCCAAATTTCATACCGGCGACGCCGTCTGGGTCAACGTGGACGGCCTCGCCGCGCCGGTGGCCGGCAAAATCAGCTTTATCTCGCCCAGGGCGGAATACACCCCGCCGGTCATTTACAGCCGCGAGAGCCGCGATAAGCTGGTTTTCATGATCGAGATCGTCTTCGAGTCCGGCGCCGGCGCCGGGCTGCATCCCGGCCAGCCGGTGGACGTGCAGCTGGGAACGAAATCATGACGGACATTCCCGCCGATTTGGCCGAAAACCCGCATGCGGCCCGCGCGCAAGAATCGGCGCCAAACCTGGCGCAAAATTTTGCGATAGACGTGCGCGGCATGACCAAGCGATTCGGCGCCCACGTCGCGGTCGACCACGTGAGCCTTCAGGTCCGCACGGGCGAGATCTGCGGCTTCCTCGGCCCCAACGGCAGCGGCAAGACGACTTTCATCCGCATGCTCTGCGGCCTGCTCCGCGCCGACGAAGGCAGCGGGCAGTGCCTCGGCCACGACGTGATCGAGGAGAGCGAGCTGATCAAGCTCCAGGTCGGCTACATGACCCAGCGGTTCAGCTTCTACGAGGATTTGAGCATCGAGGAGAACCTGGACTTCGTCGCGCGCATGTACGCAGTCCCGAACCGGCGCGAAGCGGTGCGCGACTCGATCGAGCGCCTCGGGCTCGGGGCGCGGCGCGACCAGGTCGCGGGCGAGCTCTCCGGCGGCTGGAAGCAGCGCCTGGCGCTGGCGGCCTGCATGATCCACCGGCCGAAGCTGCTGCTGCTCGACGAGCCCACCGCCGGCGTCGATCCCAAGGCGCGCCGCGATTTCTGGCAGGAGATTCATCGGCTCGCCGCCGAGGGGCTCACCTTTTTGATCGCCACGCACTACATGGACGAGGCCGAGCGCTGCCACCGGCTGGCTTTCATCTCCTACGGTAAGCTCCTCACGCAGGGCACGGTCGACGAGGTCATCGCCCGGGCGGGGCTCACGACCTGGTCGGTCACCGGCCCGGACCTGCCCCGGCTGGCCGAAGAGCTGCAGCGCCTTCCGGGCGTCGAGCAGGCGGTGGCGTTCGGCAACGCGCTCCACGTCAGCGGCGCCGACGCCGCCCTGCTCGAGCGGGCGCTCGCGCCGTACCGGCGCGAGCCCTACCGATGGGAGCGCGTGCCGCCGGGGCTGGAAGACGTCTTTATTCACCTGATGAATCAGTCGAAGGACAACTTCGCATGAGCAAGAAACACCGGGAGTTTTCTTTCGCGCGCTTCTGGGCGATCGTGGTCAAGGAGTTCATCCAGATGCGCCGCGACCGTCTCACCTTCGGGATCATGGTCGGCATCCCGCTGATCCAGCTCGTGCTGTTCGGCTACGCGATCAACTCCGACCCCAAGCGGCTGCCCGCCGCCGTGATCCTGGCCGACACCGGGCCGCAGGGGCGGAGCCTGTTGTACGCGCTCCAGAACAGCGGTTACTTCGAGTTCGTCCGGCAGATAAAAACCGAGGCCGAGGGGCGGCGGGCGCTGGCGCGCGGCGAGGTCCAGTTCGTGATCAACATCCCGGAAAGCTTCACCCGCGACCTTCTGCGCGGCGACACCCCGGCCATCCTCGTCGAGGCGGACGCGACCGATCCGGCGGCGACGAGCAACGCCATCGGCTCGCTCCGCGTCGTGCTCGACTCCGCGCTCAAGAACGACGTCAAGGGGCCGGTCGATTATCTCGCCGGCGCCGGCCCGCCGATCGAGCTGCGCGTCCACCCGCTCTACAACCCGGAGGCGGTGACGCAGTATAATATCGTACCCGGCCTGATGGGCGTCGTGCTCACGATGACCATGATCGTCATCACCGGGCTGGCGATCACGCGCGAGCGCGAGCGCGGGACGATGGAGAATCTGCTCTCGATGCCGACGCGCCCGCTGGAGGTCCTGATCGGCAAGATCGTCCCCTACGTCTTCGTGGGCTACGTGCAGGTGGGGCTCATCCTGCTGGCGGCGGCGCTGCTCTTCCGCGTGCCGATGATCGGCAGCCTCGCCCTGCTGCTCGCGGTCGCGCTGGTCTTCGTCGCCGCCAACTTGGCGGTCGGCATCACCTTTTCCACCATCGCGGAAAACCAGCTCCAGGCGGTGCAGATGTCGTTCTTCTTCTTTCTGCCCTCGATGCTGCTGACCGGCTTCATGTTCCCGTTTCGCGGCATGCCGCCGTGGGCCCAGGTCGTCGGCGAGATGCTGCCGCTCACCCATTTCTTGCGGATCGTCCGCGGCATCCTGCTCAAGGGAAACGGCCCGGCGGACATCGCCGCGGAAGTCTGGCCGATCGCCCTGTTCACCGCGGTCATGCTCACGATCGGCGTCAAGCGCTACCGCCAGACGCTGGACTGACGGGGAGACGAAAAGCGATAAACGAGGGCAGGCGAAGTTCATGGGCGCGGCCCCGGGGCCGCTTGACTTGGCGACTTCAGGTGCTACGCTAAATGGCTAGTGATTCCATGAACCATTTGAGGAAGACAGTCGCGGCTCTGGGCTTCGTCTGTTTCTTTAGTCTGGCGCTGTTGCCCGTCAGCATGACGCTGTGCGGGCCCATCACATCCCGGCTGAATCACCACGCGAAACGGCTCCATCAGGTAAGCCTCCGCCCAAGCTACGGTTCGTCCGTCCGGCTGGAAGTCCCCCAGCCGTTCAGGGCCTCTTTCGAAAGGGACGTCATCCCCGAAGGCGACTCGGTGCGCAGCCT
>DASWFA010000416.1:0-3315 GCA_036394475.1 Binatia bacterium | reverse complement strand
ATGCTGCCGCTCTGGATCGCCCAGGAAGAGGGCGATTTCGCCCGGCGCGGCCTGGACGTCGAGCTGATCTGGCTGCAATCGACGCTGTCCACCTACGCGCTCATCGCCGGCGAGGTCGATCTGATCTTCGGCACGCCGCAGGAGACGCTGCTGGCGATGACCGGCAGCGCGCCGCCGTCGCTCATCACCGTGGGCTCGTGGGAGACCAACTCGAAGCACTGGCTGGTGGTTTCGCCGGCGATCCAGTCGCTCAAAGACCTCGCCGGGAAGACGCTCGCGACGAGCCGCCCCAAGGCGGCCGACGAGGGCTACGCGCGCATCATCCTCAAGCGGCACGGCGTCGACTCCAACCTGGTGACGTTCATCAGCGCCGGGGGGCAGCGCGACCGGGCCGGGGCGCTCCGCTCCGGCGCGGCGCAGGGGAGCGTGTTCAACACCTACAACGCGCTCGCGCTCGAAGAGGCGGGCTACCGCCGCCTGGCGCAGCTCGAGACGCCGCAGTTTCCCTTTCCCCCCGCGACTTTCACCACGCGCCGGGAGATCGCGCAGCAGAAGAAAGAGCCGCTCAAGGCTTTCATGGCGGCGATCGTCGACGCGACCCGGCGGCAGGGGCAGGACAAGGAGTTCGGCCTCAAGCTGCTCAAAAAGTACATGAAGATACAGAATCCCAAGGTCCTCGACGCCGCCTACCAGGACGCGGTGATCGTGCAGTATCCTTATATGACGCGGGAGCAGCTGGGCTCGTCGCTCGATATTCTCGAGGCGAGCACGCGGGTCAGGCCGAAGATCACGTTCGAGCAGTTTGTGGATCATACGCTGTTGCAGGAAGCCAAGCTGCAGCAGGAAAGAGGCCGCTGAAAAAGGCGGTGCGCCCCGGAGGCATCGCTCCGGCCCGATGCGATGGGCCTGTGCTACGCGCGAGCGAAGAATACGCTTGAGGGGTTCCCGTCCGGGCGCATCGGGCCTACGCGATACCCCCGGGCCTTAAATAAGAGAAGATAGAAAAAAAGGTAGCAAGGGAGGATTATTATGCAGCCGACAGTGGATCACATCGCATTCGTGGTGAAAGACATGGAGCGCTCGGTCGAGTTTTACCGGGACGTTTTCGGCGGCGAGGTCGGGCGCTCGCGCGGCTTCAACGAGAAGGACAAGAGCGCCGGGCGGCCGGTGCACACGCTGGTGAAGGTCGGGGACTACGGCTTCGATCTCTTTCTCCAGGACCCCAAGGACCCGCCGCACCCGCGCGCGCGCTTTCTCCACTTCGCCTTCGGCATCCGCCCCGACGAGGTGGAGGCCGCGCTCGAGAAGCTCAAAAAGCTCGGCATCCCCGTCGACGGCCCGAAGGTGCACGGCGGCTCGACCAGCATCTCGATCTATTTTTCCGACCCCGACGGCTACCAGCTGGAATTTTCGGCCAAGTTCCCCGACGCCGAGAGCCATAAAAAGGCGATGGAGCGTCTGGGCGCGACCTACGGCGGCACCGGGACGAAGACCTACGAGTGGCAGACCTCCTGATCGTCATGCGACGGCTCGCGACGCTCTTCGCCCTGCTCCTTCTCTCGGCTCCGGCCGCGGCCGGCGCGGCGGCGGCGCGGAGCGCCGAGGAGGTGTGGCGGTCGCTCGAAAAGCTGCCGGCGGCGGAGCGGGAGAAAAGGCTCGTCGAGGGCGCCCGGGCGGAAAAGGAGATGCTCTGGTACACCAACACCGGCATCGACAACGCGAACAATTATATCCAAGCCTTTAAAAAGGCCTACCCGTTCGTCAACGCCAAGGTGTGGCGCGCCAAGAGCCGCATCATCACCGACCGCTTTTTGACCGAGGCGCGCGCCGGCGTGTTCCTCGCCGACGTGATCAAGAACTCGACCAACCTCCTGCCGCCGCTGTTCGATCAGAAGCTGATCGGCCGCTACGAGTCGCCGGTGCGCGCCGCCTACCCGGCCGAGGCGAAGGGCGCGCTGTGGACCAATCTCAACTACGAGTTCCGCGTCTTCGGCTTCAACGACCGCATGATCTCGCGTCAGGACGCCCCCAAGAGCTGGGAAGAGCTGCTCCAGCCGCGCTGGAAGGGCAAGGTCCTGTTCGACGAGTCGTCGCAGGAAGAGGTCGTCACCTGGCTCGCGCTCAAGGGCAGGGAAAAGACCGTGGACTATTTCAAAAAGCTCGCGGCCAACCAGCTCCTCGTCCGCCGCGGCCGCGACACCATCGCCAACCTGCTGGCGGCCGGCGAGGCGCCGCTGGCGGTGACGGTCTATTCCTACAACATGGAGACGATGCGGGCGCAGAAGGCGCCGGTCGATTGGATCGCGCCGGACATGATCCCCGGGCTGCTCTACCCGCTGACGATGGTGCGCTCGGCGCCGCATCCCTATGCGGCGGCGCTGTTCTACGACTTCCTCTTGTCCGACGCCGGGCAGAAGATGATCGCCTCGGAGGGGCGGCTCGTCGCCAGCCCGAAGATCGAGCCGGTCTTTCCGCGCATGAAAGAATTGCAAAAACTCATCGGCACGGCGCGCGTCCACATCAACACCGCCGAGGAGGCGCCGCAGTTTTACGACCAGAGTCTCAAGATCCTCGACGAAGTCGTGTTGGGCCGGAAGCGCTAGATATTTTTTTACGGGAGGTTTTCGCCATGGGCGCCCAGACCCTCGACCACATCGCTTTCCCGGTGCGCGATCTGCCGCGCTCGGAGAAATTCTACCAGGAGACGATCGGCCTCAAGTTCCACACGCAGCGAAAAAACGCCGACGGCTCGCCGCGCCACACCTACGTGCTGGCGGGCGAGAACATCGTCGGACTCACGCTCCCCGGCGTCGAGGTCCCGCCGTCCGAGACCGGCGCGCCGCGCTACGCCATCGCGCTCGAATCGGCGGCGCGGTTCGACGCCGCGGCCGAAAAGATCCGGGCGGGCGGCCTCCGCGCCGACCGCGTCGCCGACCACGCCCCCGATTCGCCCTGGACGAGATCGCTCTGCTTCTACGACCCGGACGACAACCGGATGGAGATCTGCCTCCGCCGGGACAGCTCGGAAGAGTGCGTGAGCCACGTCGTCTTCGAGACCAGGGACGCGGCGAAGGCGGCGCGCTTTTACACCGAGGCGCTCGGCCTCAAGCCGATCGGGGAAGAGCGGGGCGAGAGGCTGTTCCAGATCGAGAACGGGCAGATCCTCGGCGTCAAGGAAGTAAAAGAGCTGTCCGAGCGGACGAAAAAACACGGCCGCGCCTGCCACGTCGCCTTCAACGTGAGCCAGGAGGACTACGACCGCATGCTCGTCGCCATCCCCGCGCTCGGCGGCCGGTCGCTCGGCGACCACCGCTC
>DASWFA010000415.1:0-9522 GCA_036394475.1 Binatia bacterium | reverse complement strand
GGCGCAAAACGGAGTGGGCGATCCAGGCGGTCAGGAAAAGCGTGTCGATCACGGAAAAAGAGGCGCTCAAAAAGAACGTCGTCGACATCGTCGCCGCCAACCTGGACGACCTGCTGGCGCAGGCCGACGGGAGAAAAATCGACGTGGACGGGCGCGACGTGACGCTGGCGGTGAAGAACGCCCGCGTCGAGCGCTTCGAGATGGGGCTCAAGCAGAAGGTCATCAACGCGCTCGCCGACCCGCAGATCGCCTATCTCCTGCTCATGGCGGGGATCCTCGGCCTCTACATGGAATTTTCCCATCCGGGCGTCATCTTTCCCGGCGTCGCCGGCGCGATCGCGCTGCTGCTCGCCTTCGCCTCGTTCCAGATTCTGCCGATCAATTACGCCGGGCTGATGCTGATCGTGCTCGGCATCGCGCTGCTCGTCGGGGAGGCTTTTTTGCCGAGCTTCGGCGTGCTCGGGGTCGGCGGCGCCATCGCGCTCGGCCTGGGCTCGCTGCTGTTGTTCGACACGCAGAGCTCGGATTTGACGGTCGAGCGCGGCATCGTCTTCGCCGCGGTCGGGACGCTCAGCGCCTACATGCTGCTCGTGGGCTATCTGGTGATGCGGACGCAGAAGAAAAAACCGATGGCGGGCCTGGAGGCGCTGGTGGGGGAGATCGGCGAGGTCCGGGTGCCGCTCGCTCCCGCCGGCAAGGTGTTCGTCCACGGCGAGTACTGGACCGCCGAGGCGGACGATTCCGAGGGCCGGGCCGATCCGATCGGGGCGGGGGAAAAGGTGCGCGTCGTCGGCTTCGACGGCATGTGCCTCAAGGTGGACAGGATTCCAAAACCGTAAAGGCCGAGAGGAGGCGTTATGCTTGGGGTTGGACCATTGGCGACGTTTTTGTTCATCGCGGTCGTGCTGCTGATCAGCGGGATCAAGATCTTGAAGGAGTACGAGCGGGCGGTGATCTTCCGGCTCGGCCGGATGGTCGAGCCGCGCGGCCCCGGCATCGTCTACGTCATCCCCATCATCGAGAAGATGAGCCGCATGGATCTCCGGTTGATCACTCTGGACATCCCGCCCCAGGACGTGATCACGCGCGACAACGTGTCGATCAAGGTCAACGCGGTCCTTTATTTCCGCGTCGTCGATCCCAACCGGGCGGTGCGCGAGGTGGAGAACTACCTGTTTTCCACCTCCCAGCTGGCGCAGACGACGCTCCGGAGCGTGTGCGGCGAGTGCGCCCTGGACGAGCTGCTGGCGGAGCGCGAAAAGATCAACGCCCACCTCCAGACGATCATCGACCAGCATACCGACCCGTGGGGGATGAAAGTCACGCAGGTGGCGATCAAGCAGATCGACCTGCCGCAGGAGATGCAGCGGGCCATGGCCAAGCAGGCGGAGGCGGAGCGCGAGCGGCGCGCCAAGGTCATCCACGCGGACGGAGAGTTTCAGGCGTCGCAGAAGCTCGCCGACGCGGCCGACGTGCTCGGCCGGCATCCGGTGGCGATTCAGCTGCGCTTTTTGCAGAGCCTGGTGGAAATCGCCTCGGAGAAAAACTCGACCACGATCTTTCCGGTGCCGATCGACCTCCTGACGCCGTTCATCAAGAAGAGCGAGACGTAATAAGAGATTAGAGATAACAGACAGAGATAGAGACAGAAAAAAGACCGAGACGGAGATACGGAAAGCGCGGGAGGCCCGGCGCCCGGCTCTGATCTCGGTCTCGATTCTCTGTCTCTGTCTGTTTTAGTTTTTTCCATGGAGCTCAAGGAATTCCTGTACGAGCTGCCGCCCTCTTTGATCGCGGCCGCGCCCGCGCGCGACCGCGCGGCGGCGCGGCTCATGGTCGTCGATCGGTCGCGCGGCACGATCGACCACGGCGATTTCGCCTCCCTGGGAGCGTTTTTACGCCCCGGCGATCTCCTGGTGCTGAACGACACGCGGGTGTTCCCGGCGCGGCTCCGCGGCCGCAAGGAAAGCGGCGGCGCGGCCGAGCTGCTGCTGATCGAGCCGTTCCCCCATTGGCCCAATCTCTGGATCGCTCTCGTCGATTCGGCGAAAAAAACCCGGGTCGGCAGCCGGATTTTCTTTTCCTCCGGGAGCCGCGCCGAGATCATCGGCGCGATGGGCCGGGGGCGCTACGGCGTCAAGTTTCATCATCGCGGCGACTTCGCCGATTTGCTGGCGGAGCTGGGCGAGCCGCCGATTCCCTCCTATGTCGGCGCGGAGCGTCCGGTGGAGGCGCTCGATTGGGAGCGCTACCAGACCGTCTACGCCCGGAACCCGGGGGCGGTGGCCGCGCCGACGGCGGGGTTTCACTTTACCCCCGGGCTGCTGAAGAGCCTCGCGGCCGGCGGCATCGAGACCGCTTTCCTGACGCTCCACGTCGGGCCCGGCACTTTTTCCCCGGTGCGCGACGAAGAGATCGAGAACCACCGCATGGAGGGGGAGTGGTACGCGCTCGGGGCCGGCGCGGCGGAGAAAATCGCCCGGGCCAAGGCGCGCGGCGGCCGGGTCGTCGCCGTGGGCTCCACCAGCACGCGCACGCTCGAATGGATCGCCGAGAAGAAGGGGGCGGTCGTTGCCGACGATGGCATCGCGCGGCTCTTTATCCGGCCGGGGTCGCGGTTTCGCGTCATCGACGGGCTGGTCACCAATTTTCATCTGCCCGGCTCGACGCCGCTCGTCATGGTCGCCGCCTTCGCCGGCATCGACCTCGTCCGGCGCGCTTATCAGGAAGCCATCCGCGCGGAGTACCGTTTTTACAGCTACGGCGACGCGATGCTCATTTTATAAACAATGTTGAGTTTTTAATTTTGAATTCCCCTCCCCAATTAAAAATTCAACCTTCAAAATTCAAAATTTAACTTAAGATTATGGCTTTCAGCTTCAAAGTCACCAAAAAAGATTCGTCCACCTCCGCCCGCTTGGGCCGGCTCGTCACGCCGCACGGGGAGGTGGAGACGCCGGCGTTCATGGCCGTGGGGACGCAGGGCACGGTGAAGGCGCTGTCGCCGAGAGACCTGGAAGAGGCGGGCTGCCGGATCATCCTGGGGAATACGTACCACATGTACCTCCGGCCGGGCGTCGAGGTGGTGCGCGACCTGGGCGGGCTGCACCGCTTCATGGGCTGGAAGGGGCCGATCCTGACCGACAGCGGCGGCTTTCAGGTCTTCAGCCTGGGCGCGCTCCGAAAGATCACGGAGGAGGGGGTGCAATTCCAGTCGCACCTCGACGGCTCGAGCCACATGCTCACGCCGGAAAAGGTGGTCGGCATCCAGGAAGACTTGGGCAGCGACATCGCGATGGTCCTCGACGAATGCATTCCCCATCCGGCGAACCGGGAGTATGCGAAGGCCTCGACCGAAAGAACGGTCCGGTGGGCCGAGCGCTCGCTCGCGGCGCGGAAAAAAGGCGACATGGCGCTGTTCGCGATCGTTCAGGGCGGGATGCACGAAGACCTCCGGCGCGAATGCGCCGGCGCGCTGACCGCGCTGCCCTTCGACGGCTTCGCCGCCGGCGGCCTGGGCGTGGGCGAAGGGGAGGCCGCGCTCCGCGCCTTTGGAGAGCTGACCGCGGGCCTCCTGCCGGAGGACCGGCCGCGCTACCTCATGGGCATCGGCCGGCCGGAGGATCTGGTCGCGGCGGTCGGCGCCGGCTACGACCTCTTCGACTGCGTGCTCCCGACGCGGAACGCGCGCAACGGCACGCTCTTCACTTCGGCCGGCAAAATGAACATCCGGCGCGCCGAGTACGCGCGCGATCCGCGGCCCGTGGACGAGTCCTGCGGCTGCTACGGCTGCCGCCTTTTTTCCCGGGCCTATCTCCGCCACCTGCATCAGGCGGGGGAGATCCTTGCGGCGCATCTCCTGACCCTGCATAATCTCACCTTTTACCAAACGTTGATGGAAAGCTTGCGCCGGGCGATCCGCGAAGATAGGGTGCAAGAGGTAGAATCCGGAAGTCGGAATGCAGCATCCGGAATCCAGGAGCCGGAATAGATCTCGGCCTCCCGGCTTCAATATTCTCTTACTCTTTTAGATCCTTAGGAGGGACTCATGTTCGATTTGGCTTTCGCTCAGACGGCCGGCTCGCCGGCCGGTCCCAGCGCGCTGATCAGCTTTGCGCCGCTGGTTTTGGTCTTCGTCGTCTTTTACATGCTGCTCATCCGCCCGCAGCAGAAGAAAGCCAAGGAGCACCAGGCGATGCTGGGGCAGCTCAAAAAAAACGACGAGGTGATGACGTCGGGGGGAATTTACGGTAAGGTGGTGGCCCTGACGGATACGGTGGCGACGCTGGAGGTCGCGCCCAACGTGCGGATTCGCATTCATCGCCCGCAGATCTCCGAGATCTTCAGGGGCGACAAGGCCGCAACGAAAGAATCGAAGGAGCCATAAGCATGCAGCGGAGCGTCATGGTTCGCGCGGTCGTTTTTCTGGTCTTGACCGTCGCGGCGATTATTTATCTGGTGCCCTCTTTCGTGCACGAGCTGCCTCCGTGGTGGAGCGCCTACCTGCCGACCGATCGCATCCACCTGGGGCTCGATCTCCAGGGCGGGACCCACCTCGTGCTCGAGGTGAAAGTCGACAAGGCGATCGAAAACACCATCGAGAGGCTGAAAGAGGATTTGATCAAGCTTACGCGCGAGAAGGGAATCCCGACGACCGAGATCACCCGGCAGGGAACGCAGATCCGCGTCAAATTGCCGGCCGCGGGGGTGGAAAAGGTCAAAGACCTGTTGAAAAGCGATTTTCCCACCCTGGCGACGATCAACCCGCAGAGCGGCGGCGGCGCGGCGGAATTTGCGCTGGTCTTGAGCGAGAAGGACCTGCGCGCGCTGCGCGACGCGACCGTGGACCAGTCCCTCGAGACGATCCGCAACCGCATCGATCAGTTCGGCGTGAGCGAGCCGATCATCCAGCGCCAGGGCGACAACGACATCCTGGTGCAGCTGCCGGGCATCCAGGACCCGGAGCGCGCCAAGGAGATCATCGGCAAGACGGCGCTGCTGGAATTCAAGCTGCTGGACGAGACGCACAGCGTCGAGCAGGCGCTCAAGACCGGCGCGCCGCCGGGGACCGAGATCCTCTACGGCTACGGAGCGAAGGGCTCCGGCAACGACAAGGTCCCCTATCTCGTGCAGTCCCAGGCCCTCATGACCGGCGAGTACATCGCGGACGCGCGCGTCCGCCCGAGCTCGCGCCTGGAAGGCCCGTACGTCGAGCTCGTCCTCAACTCGAGCGGCGCGCGGCTCTTCGAGCGCATCACCGGCGAGAACGTCAAGCGCCACCTGGCGATCGTGCTCGACAACAAGGTCTATTCGGCGCCCGTCATCAACGAGCGGATCGGCGGCGGCCACGCGCAGATATCCGGCCAGTTCGAGATGAAAGAGGCGCGCGACCTGGCGCTCGTGCTCAGGGCCGGCGCGCTGCCCGCGCCGGTGGAGATCGCCGAGGAGCGGACCGTCGGGCCGTCGCTCGGCAGCGACTCGATCCGCCAGGGCGTGATCTCCTTCATCGTCGGCAGCTCGCTGGTCATCCTCTTCATGATCTTTTATTACAAAGGGGCCGGGGTGCTGGCGGACATCGCGCTGCTCTTCCACATCCTTTTCCTGCTGGCGATCCTCGCCGTCTTCAAAGCGGTCCTGACGCTCCCCGGCATCGCCGGGATCGTGCTGATCGCCGGCATGGCGGTCGACGCGAACGTCCTCATCAACGAGCGCATCCGGGAGGAGCTCCGGGCGGGAAAATCGGCGCGGGCGGCGGTCGAGGCCGGCTACGACCGGGCGCTGCCGGCGATCATCGACACCAACGTCACGACCTTCCTGTCGGGTCTCATTCTCTTCCAGTTCGGCACCGGGCCGATCAAGGGATTCGCCGTGACGCTCTGCGTGGGTATTCTGACGACCGTGGTTACGGCGGTCTACATGACCCGCATCTATTACGACTGGCGCATCAGCGCGCGCAAGCTGACGCGCATCAGCATCTAAGAGGAAACGCATGGAACTGATCAAACCGGGCACCACGATACCGTTCACCAAATACCGGCACATCGCGATCGCCGTCTCCACCGTCATCAACCTGGCCGTGCTCGGCATGCTTTTCTTTCGCGGCCCCGACCTGGGAGTCGATTTCGCCGGCGGCACCGTCGTGCAGCTCAGGTTTCAGCAAAAGGTGACGATCCCGGACATCCGCGCGGCGCTGGGGCCGCTCGGCGAGGGCGACGTGGTGATTCAGGACTTCGGGCAGGAGGGCTCCAACGAGTTTCTCATCCGCCTGGAGAAGAGCACCGTGCAGCTCGGCGCGCTGAACGAGCAGCTGCGCGCGCGCCTCACCGAAAAATTCGGCCAGCAGGGATTCGAGATCCGGCGCATCGAGTCGGTCGGGCCGAAGGTCGGCGGCGAGCTGCGCCAGAAAGGGACCTGGTCGGTCATCGCCGCGACGGTCATGATGGGAGTCTACATCTGGCTCCGGTTCGATCTCCGCTTCGGCCTCGGGGCCGTGATCGCGCTCATCCACGACGTGCTGGTCACGGCCGGCGCGCTCATGCTGGCGCGCTACGAGTTCGACCTGACGATCGTGGCGGCGCTGCTCACCGTGGTCGGCTATTCCGTCAACGACACCGTCATCGTCTGCGACCGCGTGCGCGAAAACATGCGGAAAAACAAGCGCGAAGGGCTGGAAAAGCTCATCAACATGAGCATCAACGAGACGCTCGGCCGGACCATCATCACGACCGGCACGGCGCTGCTCGTCCTTTTCGCCCTCTTTCTTCTGGGCGGCGGCGTCATCCGGCCGTTCGCCTTCGCGCTCCTGGTGGGTTTCTTCTCCGGCGTGTATTCGACGATCTTCATCGCCAGCCCGGTCATCCTATTATGGGAAAAGGGCAAAAAACCTGCGAAATAATTTTGAATTCTCAATTTTTATTTTTTAATTCAAAACTCAACATTCAACATTCAAAATGATGCTCAAGCGCTGGGTGCTGAGAGAGGCGGATGAAGCGTCCGTCTCCAATCTGTCGCAAGCGCTTCAGCTCCAGCCCCTGATCGCCAGGCTCCTCGCCACCCGCGGCCTGGCCGACCCCGACCTAGCCCGGCGCTTTCTCTCCTCCAGCCTCCGCTCCGATCTGCCTTCGCCTTTTCTCATGACCGGCATGGAGCGCGCGGCGGAGCGCCTGGCGGACGCGGTCGCCCGGCGCGAGCTCGTCTGTGTCTGGGGCGATTACGACGTCGACGGCACGACCGGCACCGCCACGCTGGTCTGTTTCCTGAAAGAGATCGGCTCGGAGCCGATCTATTACATCCCGCACCGGATCGACGAGGGCTACGGCCTGAACGCCGAAGGCATCGAGCAGCTGCACGCGCGCGGCGTTCGGGTCGTCGTCAGCGTCGACTGCGGCATCTCCAACTATCACGAAGTCGAGCTGGCCCGGTCGCTCGGGATGGACGTGATCGTCGTCGACCACCACCAGCCGCCGTCGCCGCTGCCGCCCGCGCTCGCCATCATCAATCCGCACCAGCCCGGCTGCGCCTTTCCCGACAAAGGGCTGTGCGGCGCCGGCCTCGCCTTTTACCTGGTCGTCGGGCTCCGCGCCAAGCTCCGCGACGCCGGCCGGTTCAACGGCGCCGAGCCCGACGTGCGCAACTGCCTGGACATCGTCACGCTCGGCACGATCGCCGACATGGTGCCGCTCCGGGGCGTCAACCGCGTCCTGACGCGGCGCGGCCTCGAAGTGCTGGGCGGCTCGACGCGGCCGGGCATCGTGGCGCTGAAGCAGATCGCGCGGCTCCCCGCGGGGGAGACGACCGCCGGCCAGGTGGGCTTCCGGCTCGGCCCCCGGATCAACGCCGCCGGCCGGATGGACGCCGCGCTCAAGGTGGTGCAAATGCTCACGACCGATTCCGCCGCGGAGGCGGAGAAGATCGCCGGGGAGCTGGACGGCCACAACCGCGAGCGCCAGGCGACCGAGGCCGAAGTCCTGGAGCAGGCGCTGGAGCAGGCGGGCGCGGAGATCGGCGCGCGCTATTCGCTGGTCTTGAGCCAGGAGGGCTGGCATCCGGGCGTCCTCGGCATCGTCGCCTCGCGCGTCGTCGAAAGATTCCACCGCCCCACGGTGATCGTCGGTTTTCACGACGGCCAGGGCAAGGGCTCGGCGCGGAGCATCCGCGGCTTTCACATGGTCGAGGGGCTCCGCGGCTGCGCCGACTGCCTGGAAAAGTTCGGCGGCCACGAGTATGCCGGCGGCCTCACGATCCGGCGGGAGAAGTTCGCCGCCTTCGCGGAGCGCTTCGAGGCGATGGCGCGGCAGGCGCTCGCGCCGGAGGATTTGACGCCGCTCGTCGAGATCGACGCCCCGCTCGATTTTGCCGACATCGGCGCCGGCCTCATGAAGCAGCTCGAAGAGCTGGAGCCCTTCGGCATCGGCAACCCCGAGCCGCTCTTCATGACCCGCGGGGTCGAGATCGCCGAGCGCAAAACGATCAAGGGCGGCGCCCGCTTCAAGCTCAGCCAGGCCGGGCGGACCATCGGCGCGGTCGCCTTCGGCCTGGACGGCAAGCTGCCCGAGGCGCCGCGATCGAAAATAGACATCGTTTACAAGTTGAGCGAGAATGAATGGAACGGCACTTATGCCATCGAGCTCCGACTGATCGACGGTAAGCCTTCGGCCTAGCATAATTTCGGGTTTCGAGTTTCAGGTTAATTAAACTCAAGCGTTCGCGAACCGGAGAAAAGGAGATATGGAAATGCGCCGGAATATGCAGCGAATCGCGCTCGCGGTATCGTTTCTCACGGTCTCTAGCGTCTGCTTCGCCGCCGACGGCGGCAAGCCGGAGAAGACCGACGTCGTCGTCACCTACGCGCAGGCGAGCGGGGCGTTCACGCCCATCTGGGTGGCGTACGAAGCCGGGCTTTTCAAAAAGCACGGCCTTAACGCCAAGGTGCAGCTAATGAGTCCCCAGGTGTCGGCCCAGGCGGTGATCTCCGAGGACGCGGACTTCTACACCGACGGCCCCGATCTCATCAACGCGCGCCTGCACGGCGGGCGGGTCAAATATTTCGGCGGCACGGTCCAGCGGCTCGTGTTTCAGCTCTGGGCCGCCAAGGACGTCACGGCTTTCCCGCAGCTGAAGGGCAAGGCGGTGGCGGCGAGCACGCCGCGCGCCGCGCTCGACACGGCGACGCGCGAGACGCTCAAGAAAAACGGCCTGGTCCCGGACAAGGACGTGCAGATCCTCTACGTGCAGAGCGTCCCGGCGATCCTGAGCTCGATCATCGGCGGCAAGGTCGCCGGCGGCACGCTCTCCGCGCCCAACACGCTCAAGGCGAAGGAGGCCGGCCTCAACCTGCTGGCCGACATCGGCAAATTGAACATCCCGGGCCTGCAGGTGACCTACGGGACCACGGAGAAATATATGAAGAGCTACCCCAACACCGTCAACGCCTTTTTAAAGGCGATGGGCGAGGCGGTGGTGCTGGCGAAAAAGCAGCCCGAGGTGGCCAAAAAGGCGATCGCCAAGTACGTCAAGATCGAC
>DASWFA010000414.1:0-2352 GCA_036394475.1 Binatia bacterium | reverse complement strand
GCCGGCCACAACCATAACGTCTTTTACTACATCCCCGCGCTCGTCTCCGGCATGGCGCCCTGGAGCCTGTTTTTCCCGGCGCTGGTTTTATTCGTCTGGCAAAAACGGCGCCGGCTCGCCGAAGAAGAGCTGCTCTACCCGCTCGCCTGGTTCGCCGCCGTCTTCGTCGTGCTCTCGCTCGCGCTCGGCAAGCGCTCGGTCTATATCCTGCCGCTCTACCCCGCCGTGGCGCTGCTCTTCGGCGCGTGGTGGAAGCAGCTGTCCGATGGGGCGTTCGCATCGACCGGCTGGGTGAAGGCGGCCGTGTACGCGATTGCGGCGGTTTTTTTATTCGCCGGCGTCCTCCTCGCCGCCCAGGCGCTCGGCTGGGACCTCCTGGGAATCGTGCAGTCTTTCCTTCGCCCCAAGGACCGCGCAGGGCTCGGGCTGGTGGCCGAATTGCTGCATCGTTTCCGTCCCCTGCTCCTGATGTCGGCGGCTCTCTCAACTCTGGCCTCCGTTTTCCTGATCCGCGAGGCGCGGAAAAATTCCTGGAGCGGTGTTCTCCTGAGTCTCGGAGCGGTCCTGGTGTTCTTTTTGTCTCTCATTCAAAACGTATTCCATCCCGCCCTCGCCGCGAGCTACAGTTTCCGGCCTTTCATGGCGCGCGTGCGGGAAAAGACGCCGCCGAATACTCCGGTCGTCTTTTATAACGACGCCAATAAGGCCGCCGCCTTCTACGCCCGCGCCTATCTGCCCTCGTTCCTGCCGCTGGCGCGGCCGGCCGGGCCGCCTTACTTTCTCCTGATTTCGGAAGACGAATGGGAGCCGCTGCGGGGCAAAAAGGGGCTGACGCAACTGGACGCGAGCGAGACCGCGGGCTGGGACGGCAGCCAGCGGCTCTTTCTCGTCGGCGTCGACCCCCAAGCCGACATCCGGCTGCCGGAGCTCGTGGAGCAGCCGGCCGACGAAGGGACCGAGCCGTGATACCGATGGCGCGGCTCGGCGACGTCCGCGTCGCCGCGGCGTTGCTGGGGATCCTTTCGCTCTTCCTGCTGTTCGACAACCTCGGCGGCCCGGCGCTGTTCGATCCCGACGAAGGACGAAACGCCGAGATCGCCCGCGAAATCCTGGTCACGCGCGACTGGGTCACGCCGCACTATGATTTTCTGCCGCGCCTGGAAAAGCCGATTTTTTTCTACGCTTTGACGGCGGCGAGCTACCGGCTCTTCGGCGTTTCGGAGGGGGCGGCGCGCGCGGTCCCGGCCGCCGCCGGGCTCGCCATTCTTTTGCTGACTTACTTTTTTTCCCGGCGGCTCTACGGCGAATGGGCGGCGCTCTGGAGCGCGCTCGTCCTCGTCACCTCGGTCCAGTTCGGCGCCTTCGCGCGCATCGTGATCCCCGACATGGCGCTCGCCTTTTTCGTCGCCATCGCCCTTTTCGCCTATTACCGCGCGCGCGCGGCGGAGGGCCGGACGGGGAAGCGGCTCCATTATTTTTTGATGTACGCCGCCGTCGCCGGCGCGACCCTGGTCAAAGGCCCGATCGGCTTCGTCCTGCCCGGGATGATCGTCGCCGCGCACATCGCCGCGCAAAGAAGATGGTCCATCCTGGCCGAAATGGAGCTCGGCCGGGGCGCGCTGATATTTCTCCTGATCGCCGCCCCGTGGTACGCATGGGCGGAGATCAGGAACCCCGGCTATCTCGCCTATTTTCTCGGGCGGGAGCATTTCGCCCGTTATCTCACTCCGGTTTTCCAGCGCACCAAGCCGTGGCATTATTTTTTCGCCGTGCTTATGGTCGGCTTCCTGCCCTGGACGTTCCTGCTGCCCGGCATCGCGCGCCGCCTGTGGAAAAAACCGCTGGACGATCTGTCGCTTTATCTGCTCCTCTGGATCGTCGTGCCGTTTGTTTTTTTCAGCCTCTCGCGCTCGAAGATGTCCGAGTACCTTCTGCCCGTCTATCCCGCGCTCGCCATCCTGGCCGGCAAAACCCTGGCGGATTTGGGCGCTGCGTGGGAAACCCGGCCGCTGGCGCTCGGCTGGATCGGCCTGAGCCTCTCTTTTTTATACTTTCTCGAGGGCCTCTTCCGGCCGGAAATCTTTCCGGTCGGGGTGCGCGCCGCGGTTCTTTCATGGGCGCCGGGCGCTGCAGCCGCGACATTCGCGCTCTTTGCCGCGCTCGTCTTTGCCTGGACCGCCTGGACGACCTTGAAAGCCGGGCGGGAGAAGCTGTTCCCGCTCTGCTGCGCGGCTTTTTTGCTCCTCTTCTGGTTTGCGCACCGCATCCTGGAGCCTCTCAGCCTGGCGCGGTCCTACAGGGAGCTGGGCGAGCAATCGGCGCCGCTGCTCGATCCGGGAGACCGGCTCGTCG
>DASWFA010000413.1:0-4978 GCA_036394475.1 Binatia bacterium | reverse complement strand
CGGCGCTGGAAGCGTTCAAGGCGATTCTCGACCAGCCGCTTTCGGCCGCCGACCCGTTCGAGTATATGAAGGGGCTCGACGATAAAGTGGACTCCTGGAACGGCCTGGTGAAGAAGCACCAGGGCACGCCGTACGAATATCTCGCCCGCGTCGAGGAGGAGAAGATCGACCGGGCCAAGGTCGCCTTCGTCGAGGCCAACCGCTCGCGGCTGGCCGACGGGAACCAGATCACCATTCTGGCCTACAGCCAGCTCGTCACCAAACACCGGCAGAGCAAGAATTATTACCGCCATTTGCTCGACTTCGGCGACTTCTACGTCCGCCTCGCCAAGGACTACACGGCCGAAAACGACCCCGAGGGTTTGGGGTTCAATTTGGGCGCTTTCGAGCAGCTTGCAAAGTCGGCTTTAAGGCTTTATACCGAGGTGGCGGACGTGGACGGAATCGTGGAAAAAATCGAGGCTCAGGGCAAGATCGAGGCGCTCCGGGGACTCACGGAAAGAATCAGGAGGCTCAGCCGGTGAGGCGGCATCTCAAGCTGGCTTTGGCGCTCTTGCTCGTCTGGGGATGGCTCGCGGCCGCGCCCCGGGAGCCGGCGGCCCAGGAGAGCCAGGAGCTGTCCGACCGCATACTCAACCCCCTGCCGGAATTCGACCCTTTCGACAAGCCGCCGCCCGCTCCCCAGTACTTCCCCGACGACGTGGACAAGCGGGCGCGCGCCGCGATGATCGCCGCGCTCACGGGCAAGACCGAGAGCCTGGCGGAAGACCTCCGCTTCTTCAGCGAGCGCGACGCCCAGCTCAAAAAAGAGCGCGGCACGACGACCGGCCTGACCGAGCAGGTCCGCGACCTCTACAACAACACCATTCAAGACCGCCAGCGCTACCTGGATGCCCAGCGCCAGGCGCTCTCGTTCGCGAGCTCGCCGCAGCACAAGCAGCTCATCGAATCGCGCATCAACAACGACGAATTGAACCAGGCGGGCGATCAGATGAGAAAAGCCGCGCAGAATAAATGGGGCGGCGTCCTGAACCGGATGCTGGGCTCGGTCGACATCGCCAACGTGGTGTCGGGGAACTATATCGGCGCGGCGGTGGACACCGCGCTCCAGCAGGCGATCGCGCTCGGCACGACCGACATGCCGATCGAAGAGCGCCGGGCGCTCGCGCTGCTCACCGAGCACCTCAAGCGCTATCCCGACGACCCGAGAAACCCGGAAGTGCGGAAACAGATCGAGGCGCTGGAAAAAAAGAAGCGCCAGGTGCTGGCGCAAAAGCAGGTCGAGAAGGCGGAAGAGGCACTCGGCAAAAAGGACCCCGCCAAGGCGGAGTTTTACTATCAAGTCGCCGCCACGATCGATCCGCTGTCGAGCGCCGCTGAAGCGGGCCTCGAGCGAATCAAAAAAGCCGCCGGCGCGGAAGAGAGGGAGCGCGGGAAGGCCCTGCAGGTCGCCGTCCCGACGGGCCGGCAGGGCGCCGTCGCGGCCGAGAGCCCCGAGATGAGCGGTCTCCTTTACGCGCTGACGCTCCGGGACGAGGAGAAAATCGCGGCCGAGGCCGGGGCGATCGAGCGGCGGCATCGCGCCGACGCCGCGGCGGCGTCGGCGCGCGACGCGCGCGCGGTCGCCCTCGAGATGAAGGGCCGGCACGAAGAGGCGAAGAAAATCCTGCGCCAGGTGGCGGGCGCCTCGAACGCGCCGCACGAGAGCCGCCGCGCCGAAGCGCTGATCGACAACCCGGAATACAACCTCCTCGCTTCGTTCGAGGGCGCGCGCACCAGGTACAAGCTCGATACGGTCAAGTACGTGCTGCTGGGCGACGACTTCCTCAGGAAAAACCTGATGCTCGCCGCGCCGCTCCTGGTGGCCGGGCCGGCCGGCGCGCCCACGGTGGCCGCAGCCAACGGCATCATGATGGCGACCAATCTCGTCCAGGTGCTGACCGCCAATCCGATCTCGAACCAGACCGTCATCGACAAAGGCGCGGACTACGTCCGCGCCCACCCCGAGTCGAAGAACGCCAGCGACGTCTACACGGTTCTGGCCGACGCCTACGAGCAAAACGGCCTCTACGACAAGGCGATCGCCTATCAGGAGATGTCCGGGAAGGCCTCGGACAAAAAGCTCGCCGCCCTCAAAGACAAGGCGGCCGGGAGCCTGCTCCAGGCGGCCGGCAAGAGCCCGGAGCGAAGCACCCAGGAGTACTATCTCAAGCAGATCCTGGACAGCTACGCCGACAGCGACTCCGCCAAGGAGGCGACCCAGCGCCTTTCGCGCATGACCCGGATGGAAAACCAGGGGCTCCGGCTGAGCAAGAAATTCCTCATGGAGAACCCCGAGTTGTACGGCCCGCAGGGGCTGGGCTTGAAGCCGTCGCTGTTCGACGGCAACCTCGCCAACATGGAGCTCGACGCCAAAGGCGTGAGCGTCATCGGCGACAACGAGCTGCTGCTCAATCTCGAAACCCCGTGGGGCGTCAAGACCCAGACCTACCGCATCGACGACGACCTCAATAACCGCTTCCAGATGGCGGTGCGGCAGCGCAACTACGACCTGGCGCTGGCCGACGTCAATACGCGCCCGAAAAACAGCGAGGGCGGCATCAAAAACATGCCGCGCACGCTCCTGGCGGGCGACCTCGGCAAGAAAGCCCAGGAGCCGGATATAGGCGAAAGCACGATCACGCTGGTGCGCGAAGGCTCCTCGACAGCCGTCTATCCGCGCGGCCTCGACACCCCGCTCCAGACCGAAGCCGAGCGCGATCCCACGACGAAGTATAAGCTGCCGCCCCTCTCGGGCAACGTCTCGGCCCGGCACTTCGACATCGCCGGCGGGCTGCCCGCCGGTCTGTGGGGCGAAAAGCTGATGCTCGGCCACGACCAGGGCGCCCCGTTCGCCGGCGTGCAGGTTCCCATTCCGCTGCTCCAGGGCTTCGTCCCCGTCGATTTCATGCTGCAGGGCCGGGCCGGCCGCTTCGCCGTCTTTCCCAAGATCCGCCTCTCCCAGGACAAGGGCCTCGATCAGGAACTTTACCGCTGACCGGACGGTTGATGAGAAAGGACCTGAGGCGCGGCATCCTGTCGATCGTGGTCGGCCTGGTTGTCTGGGAGGTCCTCGCCCGCCTGTTTCTGGAAAACGATCTGCTCGTGCCGGCCCCGAGCGCCGTCGCCCGCGCCTTCTGGAAGCTCGGCTCGAGCGGCCAGCTGAACGAGCATTTCGCCGCCACGCTTTTGGAGTTCGCCTACGGCTTCACCACCGCCTGCATCATCGGCATCCCGATCGGCTATCTGATGGGCATGCACAAATGGTTCAACGAGTGGATGGACCCGTGGATCGCCACGCTTTATTCGATTCCGATCATCACCGTCGTGCCGCTCATCATCATCTGGTTCGGCATCGGCATGCTCTCCAAAGTCGTCGTCGTCTTTAAAATCACCGTGGTCGAGCTGATCCTGAACACCGCGGCGGGCATCAAGACGATCGATCCGGTCTGGCTGGAGGTCTCGAAGTCGCTCCGGCTCACGCGCTGGCAGACGACTTACAAGATCCGCTTTCCGGCCGCGCTGCCGTTTATCGTCACCGGCATGCGCCTGGGGGTCGGGCGCGCCCTTTTGGGCGTCATCGCCGCCGAGCTGCTCGCCTCCAACGCCGGGCTCGGATACCTGCTCCGCGAAGCTTCCGAGACCTGGGACAGCCCGAAGCTGTTCGTCACCGTGGTGCTGCTCGCCGCGCTGGGCATCGGGAGCTTTACGCTGATCAAAAAAGGCGAGCAGAAGCTCGCGCCGTGGCGCAACACGGCGGAGTGGTAAAACAGTTTCGGGTTTCGAGTTTTTTCTACCTGGAAGCAAACGTGGAGTTTTATAAAAAGAATTCGCGCGCCATCCATAAGGCGCTCTCGCTCCTCTCGGGCCTCGTCCTGTGGCATCTTCTCGCCACCCGGGTCGTCGCCGACACGACCTTTCTGGTCTCGCCGCTCGTGGTCGTGGAGAAGGGCTACGAGATGCTCTTCGTCACCGGCGAGCTCTACCCGCACCTGTTCGCCAGCTCATGGATTTTTCTCTACGGCTATCTGCTCTCGGTCGCGGTCGGCGTCCCGTTGGGCTTTTTGATGGCGCTCTCTCCCACGGTGCGCGACTACGTCCACCCGTGGATGACCACGCTCTACACCACGCCGCGCATCGCCTTCGCCCCCGTGCTGCTGCTCTGGCTCGGCATCAGCGCGGGCTCGAAAATATCCATCGTCTTTCTGGGCTGCGTCTTTCCGATTCTCATCAACTCGTATTACGGCATGCGCGCGACCAACCGCGAGTTCGTCGAGCTGGCGCGCTCGCTCCGGCTCGGGCGCCCCGCGCTCTTCTGGAAGATCATGCTGCCGGCGTCCCTCCCCTTCATCTTTTCCGGCCTCAAGCTCGCGCTCGGGCGCGGCCTCACGGGCGTCGCGATCGCCGAGTGGTTCGGCGCGACCGAAGGGTTGGGCTATCTCGTCTACTTCGCCGGGCAGACGCTCAACGTCCCGACGCTGTTCGTCGGCGTCACCGCCTTCGCGTTCATGGGCGTTCTGGGCTACGAGATACTGCAAAAGGTCGAGGAGATCGCCACGCCGTGGCGGAGAAAGCTGACGCCATGAGACTCCGGCTTTAACCTGGAGCTTGAAGCTGGAAACCTGAAGCCTAATTTTTATGCCGCCGATTCTGGAATTGCAGAACTTGAGCCGCCGGGTGCCGGGCCGGGACGGCGCGCCGTTCGTCATTTTCGACGGCATCGATCTCGCCGTGCGCGACGGCGAGTTCCTGAGCATCGTGGGGCCCAGCGGCTGCGGCAAGACGACGCTGCTCCGGGTCGTGAACGGGCTCGTCCCGCCCTCCGGCGGGCGGATCTTTGTCGACGGGAGGGAGCAGCAGGGCGCCGGCGGCGACCTCGTCATGGGCTTCGTCTTTCAGGGCGCGGCGCTGCTCCCCTGGCGCACAAGCCTCAGCAACG
>DASWFA010000412.1:0-4785 GCA_036394475.1 Binatia bacterium | reverse complement strand
AGCTCGAGCCGCAGCGGCTGGATAAAAATCTCCGCTACGTGGACCGCAAGGCCGAGATCATGGCCGATCTCGGCAAAGCGCGCGCAGAATTAAAAAACCTCGAGCCGCTGCTGCTGACGGGCGACACGCCGTCGGTGAGCGCCTCCGATCTGCAGCAGACCGTGCAGGGATTCGCGTCGCGGGGCGGCACGCAGGTCGTCTCGACGCGCGTGCTCAACCCCGAGCCGATGGGGACCTTCACGCGGATTCCGATCCAGCTCGAGGTCAGCGGGCTGATCGACCAGGTGGCCGGCCTGATCCAGGGGATCGAGTCGGCGCCGAAGCTGCTCGTGATCAACGAGATCAACGTCCGCTCCTTCGCCGTCGTCGGCGCGCCGCCGCGCCGGCCGGACGGAACGTCGGCCCTGCCGCCGCAAAATCTCCGCGTGAGCCTGACCGTCTCCGGCTATATCCGGTCGCAGCCGTCGACTCCCCCGAAGGACGCCGCGCTCCCGGGCGCCAAAGCGCAGCCCGGCAGAGACAAGGCGCCGGCTCCGGCCGCCCCCGATCCGGACTCGGGCCCGGTGCGCCGAAGATTCGAGAATAATTAAACCACCAGACCAGTTTCCTGCCGCCGGAGAGGCGTGGCCGTGGAGCCCCGCGACGCGCGCCTCAACCTGCCCGTTTGGCGCGGCTATTGATTTAATTTGGGTACGCTGATAATCTCCCCGACGTTATCGTGACGGGCCGGCCTATCGCGCCGAGCCGAATTTCGTTCCGTCCCGATCCAAGAAATAGAAAGAACCGCAGAAGGAGCTTTTATGTTCACAAATTTCCATCGACTTTTACTGGCGGCGCTGCTGATCTCGCTCGGCTTTGCCGCCGCGCCGACCCGCGCCCACGCGACCCATTCATGGGGCGGTTACCATTGGGCGCGCACGGGCAGCTCGTTCACCTTGAAGCTGGGCGATAACGTGTCGTCCGGCTGGGATTCGTATCTGGCCAGCACGGCGAGCGAATGGAGCCTTTCCGGCGTGCTGGACACCACGATCGTCCCGGGCACCGTCGGCAATCCAAAGACCTGCAAGCCCCGCAGCGGACGCGTGGAGGTCTGCAACACCAGCTACGGCAATAACGGCTGGCTCGGCGTGGCCCAGATCTGGATCAGCGGCCTGCACATCACGCAAGGCACCGTCAAGCTCAACGATACCTACTTCAACACCGCGAAATACAACACTCCGGCGTGGAGACGCCTGGTGAGCTGCCAGGAGGTCGCCCACACCTTCGGCCTCGATCACCAGGACGAGGCCTTCGGCAACCCGAACCTGGGGACGTGCATGGACTACACGAACGACCCGGACGGCACGCTGGCGAGCCCCGATCAATTCACCAACGAGTATCCTAACCCGCACGACTACGAAGAGCTGGGGATTATCTACGCGCACCTCGACAGCACGACCACCGTTCAGCAGAGCGTCAACAGCAGTCCCGCCGCCGCGAACGACGATCAGGCCGATGTGGGCACGGCTCAATGGGGCAAGTTGATCCGATCGAGGAACGGCGGCCGCACGGAGCTCTACGAGCTCAATCTCGGCCGTGGACGCAAGGTTTTGACCCATGTCATCTGGGCGGACCCGGAGGAATAAGAGCGCCGAGCTCGATCTTCGTTCCTGATTGTCCCCGGTCTCACCGAGTGATCTTGCGAGGGGCGGGCCCCAGGGCTCGCCCCTCGCGCGTTTCGGCCCGTCTTCATAAGTGTTATAGCCGAACTCATGAGGCGGATTCCGCTTTCCATCTGTCTGCTCTTCCTGTTTGCCGCCGGCGCCGCGGACTGCGGCCGAGGGCTGTCGGCGTCCGATCAGCCGGGGCAGGGGGGATCGCGCGGGCCGGTGACGGACTATGCAAGCTTCATCGACACCTTACGCGCTTCGGGAGTAAGCGTCGAACCGGAAGGAGACGTGGAGCAACCTTTTTTTTCCGTCCAAGGGATGATGATCAAGGTCCGCGGCGAGGACGTCCAGGTCTTTCAGTATTCTAGCGCCGCGGCGGCGGACGCCGAGGCCGCCCCGATCTCACGCGATGGCGGCGCGGTGGGGACAACCAAGCCCCATTGGATCGGCGCGCCGCATTTTTACAAGAAAGAAAAGCTCCTCGTATTGTATATAGGCGACAATGACGGCGTGCTAAAAGCCCTGGAAGGCGCGCTCGGTCGACAGTTCGCGGGAAAATAGAATGGATGAGCGCCGGTCCGCGGCGCCGACCCTAAGTAGCCGCCTTGAGCCGCGCGGTTTTCGCCGCGACCGGCTTCTCGCGCATGAATCGGGCCGCCGCTTCCTGGCGGCTCGTCACGTCGAGCTTGTGAAAGATGTGGGTCAGGTGATTTTTCACGGTGCGCTTGTCGATGTGCAGGCGGGAGCTGACCTGCTTGTTGCTGAGCCCCTGGGAGACCAGCGACAGGACTTGCAGCTCGCGCCGGCTTAACGTGCCGACTTTGTCGAACGTTCTTCCCTTTTCGCCGACGAAGGCGTTGAAGACTTTCCGGGGGAGCGACGGGTCGACCCAGACGCCGCCCATCTGCACCGCCGCGATCGCGTCGAGCAGGTTGTCGATCGACGCGCCCTTGACGATGTATCCCTTGGCGCCTCCTAGGGCCGCTTCCAGAGCGATTTCCTCCTCCGTGTAGCCGCTGAGCACGAGGATCCGCGTGTGCGCGCTCCGCCGCGTCACTTCCTTGCAGAAATCCGGCAGCCGGCCGATGCCCGGCATCTTGTAATCGAGCAGCAAAATATCCGGCCCGTAGCGCCCGACCAGCGCCAGGGCGTCGCCGCCGTCGGCGGCCTCCGCCATCACGACGCATTTGTCGCCCCGGTACGTGAGGATGTGCAAAAGCATCTCACGGAACATCGAGTGATCGTCGGCGACAACAATTTTTGTCGGCATAGGCAGCCGCCGGGTCCCCGGGGGTCCCATGGATGGGTCACAGCAGGGCCCGGCAAAAATGCCCCCCTTTATACTTTAAATTCCCTTCTGAATGCAAATAACAGCCGGAATTTGACTGTAGCTTTCTTCAGTCTTCCGTAGGGGTATCCCTTCGGTACCCCCATCCGGGGCGCGAGCCCGACGTCGGCCGTCGGGATGGTCACGGGTAGGCCGGCATTTTGTGACCTATCGGGTCTTTACTCAATGTGCGTTAACTAATAAAACTCCGAAGCTAAATTCATTTTCGCATCGGATCGATTGTAAAAGATGAAAATCCGCCGCTCGCTCGGGAGGAGAATCCATGAATCTGCATAATGCGCGCAAGGCGCTCTGCTTGTCGTTGGCGCTTGTCTTCGGCTATTCCGCGACAGGCATCGCGCAGGTCGTTTCCAGCGCGCAGCTGAACGTGGCGCGGCGCGGCCACACCGCGACGGGCCTGCAAGACGGAAAGGTCGTCGTCGTCGGCGGCGAGAACGCCGGCGGCACGGTCGGCGCGGTCGAGCTTTTCGACCCGGCCACGCGCGCGTTTTCCTCCCTCGCCGCTTCCGTCGGGCGCACCGACCACACGGCGACGCTGCTCCCCGACGGCCGGGTTCTCGTCGCGGGCGGGCGCGACGGCCAGGACGCTCTCGACTCCACGCAGATATTCAATCCTCTCGACAACACTTTTTCCGCCGGTCCTTCGCTGCAGCGCGCCCGCTCGGGCCACAGCGCGACGCTTCTCGCCGACGGCAGGGTCTTACTCGTCGGCGGCGACGCGGCCGGCAGCGCGGAAATCTTCGACGCGGCGGCCCAGCTCTCCACGCTCACCGGCTCGCTGGCCGAGCCGCGCGCGCTCCACGGCGCGGCGGCGCTGAAAGACGGCCGGGTACTCATCGCCGGCGGCGTCGACGCCGCGGACGCGACCCAGGTCTTGGATTCGGCGGAGATCTTCGACCCGCAGACCGGCGTCTTTTCATCGGCCTGGACGACCATGGGCATCGCCCGCGCGCTGCCCACCCTGCGCGTGCTCCCCGACGGCAAGGTGCAGGTGATCGGCGGCGATGCGTCCTATTCGATGGAAATCTTCGACCCCGCGACCGGCGGCTTCAACGCCATCGCGATGCTGCCGCCGATCCCCGAGATGCTCGACGCGACGCTCACCACTGAAGGGCGCGCGGCCTTGATCAATCCGGCCATCGCGCAGCATCCCGTCGTCGGCTCCCTGCTCACGCCCGACGATCTCGCGCTGCTCGACCGCGCCGACCAGACGATCACGGAAATTCCCGGCTCCAATCAGGCGCTCGTCGCCGGCGGCGTCAACAGCGCCGGCCAAGTCCTCGACTCGGCCGTGCTGGTCTCCAGCTCGCCCGCGAAAATCACCACCGACCAGACCGACTACGCCCCCGGCACGCCCGTCGTCATGACCGGCAGCGGCTTTCTCCCCAACGAGCAGGTCAATATCAGCTTAGACGAGCGCCCCGACGCTTATACCGATCCGTCCTACGTCGTGACGACCGATGACCAGGGGAGTTTCACGTTCACCGGGTTTGCGCCGGCGGAAATCGACTTAAACAGAACGTTCGTGTTAACGGCAATCGGGCAGAGCTCGGGATACGTCGCGCAGACGACGTTTCATGATGCTGTCGTCGTAACTGCGCAGTCCGTATCGCCTACGACTGCTACTGTGAATGTCAGCACCGTTTTTACGGTGAGTGCCACGTTCAGTGGCGGAGGTACGGCACCAACATGCGATATTGATTGGGGTGATGCTACGGCTCCCAGCCCGGGTGTCATTACAGGCTCTACGTGCTCCTTCTCCGGCAGCCATACATACACGTCAACTGG
>DASWFA010000411.1:0-4963 GCA_036394475.1 Binatia bacterium | reverse complement strand
CAGATGAGCGCGACATCGGTGTCCCGGACCGCGTTCTCCGTCGAAGCGATCGCGCGCAGGCGCTTGTCGTGGACGACCTCGGCCAAAAGCCCGCCCAGCCCCGGCTCGACGACCGGCGGCACCGCGTCGTTCACCATCACGACTTTTTCCGGCGTGATGTCCACGCCGATCACCTGATGGCCCGCCTTCGCCAGGCAGGCGGCCGTCACGCAGCCCACGTATCCCAATCCGAAAACACTAACCCGCATGAGTGACCTCCTCGCATTTGATTTCGAATTCCCGCGCCGCCTGCTTCCAGGAATAGCGCTCCTCGACCAGTTCTCGCCCCATGTCGCCCAATCGATCGCGCCGCTCGGGCGCGCGGAGAAGTCCGACCACGGCCCGGGCGAAGGCGTCCGGGTCGTCGGCCTGAATAAAATGCTCTCCCGGCACGAGCGGCAGACCTTCCGCGCCGATGCGCGTGGAGACGATCGCTTTGCCCATCGCCAGCGCCTCGAATATTTTGATCCTGGTGCCGCCGCCGATCCTGAGCGGCACGACGTACACGGCCGCCTCCGCGACGTAGGGCCGGACGTCGTCGACGGTTCCGGTCACGTGGACGGCCGGCCCCGCCGCCGCGCGCAGCCGGGCGGTCGGGTTCCGCCCCACCACCGTCAGCGAAGCTTCGGGGACGTCGCGGCGGATCAGCGGCAGGATCGCGTCGATAAAATGGAGGATCGCCTCTTCGTTGGGGTACCAGTCCATCGAGCCGGTGAACACCAGCCTGGCGGCGGATTGCCGCGTGCCGTTCGGGTGGAAATAGGAGGTATCGACCCCGGTCGGAATCGCCCGCACGCGCGCCCGCGGCGCCGCGGCCGAAAGGACGGCGCAGTCGTTCTCCGAGACCGCGAGGGTCAGGTCGGCCTTCGTGCAGGCCGCCGCTTCGGCGCGGCGCATCTTTCTCCATTCGATGCCCAGCAGGGCGCGCCTCAAGCGGCGCGGCTCGCTCCGCCAGAGCCGCTCCCAGATCATGTGCTCGACGTTGTGGTTAAAGAGGACGGTCGGGCAGCCCAGCCGCGGGACGTTGGGAACCGCGTAAAGGAAGTCCGCGACGCAGAGGTCTATCTGCGCCGTTTGCGCGACACGTTCGACTTGATCGCGCAGCGCCGGGATGCGCCATCTCCACATGTTGACCGGCAGGGATGAAAACCAGGAGCGCAAAAGGGCTCCGGCAAAATACACCGAGTCCCGCTTGGGAATCTCGAAGGGTATCGAGCGGACCGCCTCGCAATCCGGGAGATGGGTGGCGAGACCGGCGGGATCGTCGCCGGAGCCGTGGGTGGTCAGCAGGATGACGCGATGCCTCTTCGTCAGCTCCCGAATAATGTTGAAGCTGCGCTGTCTTCCGCCCGTATTGAGCGGCCAGAGCCCGCCGACGTTGACCCAGAGAATGCGCATGTTCATGCCGCGTCGCGGAGAACCACGCTGCGGTCCTCCCCGTCCAGGAAAATCCGCTGCCACATTTCCAGATTGACCAGGAGCCAGAGCCGGTCGCCGTGCTCGCGCGCGCCGCTTCGGTGCTCCTCCGCCAGGCGTTGCAGCATGGCGGGATCGAACAGGCCGCGCTCCCGCGCCCGCGCGCTCAGGATGAATTCCTCGACCACGTGCCGGAAGGGGCCGCGGAGCCAGCGGCCCACGGGAACGGGGAAGCCCATTTTTCGCCGCGCGATGATTTCCGGCGGCACCAGATCCTTCAGCGCCTCGCGCAGCACCGCCTTGGTCGTGAGTCCGCGGATTTTGAAGCGGCTGGGCAGACGCACGATCCGCTCGACGAATTCGTGGTCCAGAAAAGGCACGCGGCTTTCGATCGAGGCCGCCATGCTCATCTGGTCCTGTTTCATCAGGAGCTCGACCAGATAAGTCTGGAGATCGGCGCGGCTCATCCGCTCGAGCGTGCCGCCGTCCATCTCTTCGTAGCAGCGCAGGCATTCGGCGTAGGGATCGGTCCGCGCGAGCCCCCGGTCGGCCAACAGGGCGTGGCGCAAGCGGTCGGGAAAAACCGCGAAGTTCTCGTAAAACAGTCCCCTCGGTCCGGGGTCGAGCCCGAGAAAGCTCCGCTCGGCGTAGCGGCGGAGCGAGCGCGGCAGCCGCCGCGTCATCTCCTTTGCCTTGCGGCGCAGGGCTTCGGGCATGAAGGGGTAGTAGGCCCGGCCGAGACGCTCGTTCCAGGCGGTCGCCCGGTACCAGGGGTAGCCCAGGAACAATTCGTCCGAGCCCTCCCCGGTGAGCACCACCTTGACGTGGTCGCGCGCCAGGCGCGAGACGAAATGGAGCGGCACGCTGGAAGTGAACGCGATCGGCTCGTCTTCGTGCCAGATGAGGTTCGGCAGCGCGTCGAAGAACTCCTCCGGCCGGACGACGATCTCCCGGTGCTCCGCGCCGACGGCGCGCGCCGCGAGCCGGGCGTAGCCGAGCTCGTTCGCCTCGACCTCGGCGAAACCGACGGAAAAGGTCCGGATCGGCTCCCGGACCATCGGCGCCATGAGGGCCGCCAGCGCGCTGGAATCGAGACCGCCCGAGAGGAAAAGCCCGAGCGGCACGTCGCTCATGAGATGGCTCTTGACCGCGGCGGACAACTCCTCGCGCACCCGGCCGGCCGTCTCTTCCATCGAGGCCATCGAAGCAGGGCCCTCCTCGTCGGCGGCCGGCAGCTCCCAGTAGCGCCGTTGGCTGAGGCCCGCCGCGGCGGACCAGGAGAGGGTGCGGCCCGGCAGGAGCTTCTTGATGCCCGAGAAAAAAGTCTCTTCTCCGGCGACGAACCGCGTGGCGAGAAATTCCGGCAGGATCACCTCGTTGAAAGCGGCCCGGACGTCGGCCGCGAGAATCGCCTTGATCTCCGAGGCGAAGACGAGCTCGTTCCCGTTCACGGCGTAGTACAGCGGCTTGATGCCGAGCCGGTCGCGCGCCAGAAGGAGCTTCCGCTCCGTCCGGTCCCACAAAGCGAACGCGAACATGCCCTGGAGCTTTTCCACGCAGCGCTCGCCGTCGTCTTCGTAGAGGTGGAGGATCGTTTCGGTGTCCGAGCGCGTCCGGTAGCGGTGGCCGTTCGCTTCGAGCTTCGGCTGCAGCGCGGGATGGTTGTAAATCTCGCCGTTGTAGGTGATCCACAACCGGCCGTCTTCATTGGTCATCGGCTGGTGGCCGCCCGCCACGTCGACGATCGCCAGGCGGCGGTGCGCCAGCCCGACCGGCCCTTCGATCCACAGTCCGGCGCCGTCGGGGCCGCGGTGACTGAGCACGTCGCGCATCCGCTTGAGGCGCGCCTCGTCCACGGTCTCATAGGGGTCGAGCTTAACGATGCCGGCGATTCCACACATCGATTTTTCTCCCGGTTTAATCGGCTACCGCCGCTCTCCCTCGTAGAGATGCGCGATCGCGGTCCGGATCAGAGGCGCGAGGGCCTTGGAGTATTTGACGGCCCCGACCTCGTTCATATGATAAAAATCTTCCTTGAAATCCTCTGGGGCGAGACCCGTCGGCGGCAGCGCGACGAGCAGAGGGACGCCGGAGGCCGCGCTCGCAGCGTCGAGATTAGCCATGCGGTCTTCGCGAATGAGGTCTTCGCGGATCTCCGGCGGGAGCACGAAGAGCAAACGCACATTGTAACTCGCCGTAAGTTGTTGCATCGAACGGAGCCGGTCGGGAATCTTCTCTAATTCTGTTTCACTCAAGCGTCCCCAGGCGGGCAGCAACAACTCCAATAACTGATGGTAGCCGGGAATGATCCGCGACAGTAACCAGGGCCGAATCTCTTCACGGCTTGAATAAAACATGCTGAGACTGGCGAATAGACGATTGCTCGTGCTCGTCGGATCGAGATGAAGCTCCCTCGCGAGGCGCAGAATGTCGACGGTCCGCATCAAGCGTTGCGCGAAGTATTCGCCTCGAACCCCGGAACTGGACAGGTGGCGCGCCGTCAGGAACAGCGCGACCACGTCCGGGCGCGCCCCTTCATGGAAGAGCCGTTTGAGGCCATAGTACCAGTCGTAGTAGGTGCTCGGGCCTTCGAGGGCGAACCGGCGGACGTGGATGCCGGGAGACAGGGCCGCGTTCATCTGCGCGAGATCGACCGCCTGCACCAGCAGGGAGTTGCCCACGATCAATACCTGGGTTTGTCCCGCGGCGCGTCCCTGGCGGACCTGCAGCGCGGATAAGTATTCCTCCCGGACGCGCCGCTCGTTTTTATTCACGCGAGGCAGCACATGGACGGTCAATACTTCGGCGGCCGCGATGAAGAAAAAAATCGACGCGAGCAGAAAGAGGACCCAGCGTAGAGATCCCGCCGCCGGCAGGGCGGCCGCGGGCGCCTCCAGAAACTCCTTCGGCGCGGTCGTTCCGGAAACCGGACTCAGAGAACCGAGCGACTCGATCGGATCGGGGGCGGAAGCCAGCGAATCCGGTGCGTCCATGCCTACACCTCCGTTCAACGGTTTCCAGGGCTCAGAATTGGAAATAGAGAAACGCGCTGATCTCACTGGCCGAGAAAAACATCACGGCAAAAAGGAAGCCGCACGCGACGGCGACGCGGCAGGGCTCGAAGCTCGCGGCGAGCGGGTACTCCTCCCGGCTCCCCTCGAGATAAAGGTCGACGATGAAAAGCGGTATGGTGAAAAACGCCAGCATGAAGAAAGCGGTGAAAAATTCCGGCCGCCAGGCGACGGCGCCGAGTCCGGCGAGGAAGCTCATCGCGTCGCCGAGCGAGGGCGCGCGGAAAAAGATCCACGTCAAACAGACGAGATGGAACGTGACGCCGCGGGCCAGCCACACGCGCCAAGCCGGCCGGTCGGCTTCTCGCGCGTCGATCGCGCGGCGGAACCGGCGGCCCGCGCTGAGCGCCGCGCCGTGGATGGCGCCCCAGACGACGAACGTCCAGTTGGCGCCATGCCACAGCCCGCCGAGCAGCATCGTGGCGAGCAGATTGCGG
>DASWFA010000410.1:0-2513 GCA_036394475.1 Binatia bacterium | reverse complement strand
AAGAGCTTGGAGGCGGAAAAACAGACGTCGTCCTCGGTCATGCCGAGCACCGGCTTCACGAACAGGTCGGTGATCGTGATCATGTCGTGCTGCAAGTGCACCGCGCCCTTGGGCGAGCCGGTGCTGCCGGAGGTGTAGCCCCACCAGGCGATGTCGTCCTTGCTGGTCGGCTCCGCCTCCAGGCGCGTCGACGCTTTCGCCGTGATCGCTTCGAACGAGACGGCGCGCCCCTTCGCTTTGCCGACGACGACCACGGCTTTCAAATAGCGCGGCTTGTGCCAGACCGGCTCGAATTCGGCCAGGACGGATTCGTGGATGACGGCGACCTTCGCCCGGCTGTCGTTGAGTAAATACTCGTAGTCCTTCGCCTTCATCCACGGATTGGTCGGGATCGGCACGGCGCCGATCTTGATCGCGCCGAAAAAGCCGAAGGCGAACTCGGGCGAGTCGGGGAGCGCGACGACGACGCGCTGCTCGATCTCGACGCCCAATTCCTTCAGCGCGTTGCCGGCCTGGTTGGTCTGCTCGAAAACGTCCTGGTAGGTGAAGGTGCGGTCCTGGTAATGGATGGCGGCCCGCTTGCCGCGGCCGCGGGCGATGTTCTCGTCCACGAACGTCGTCGCGGCGTTGTAGATCGGGGGAAGATCGAGCGTCATGCTCATACTGTGACGGAGGGAACCGGAATGATGTCAGCCTGAGCGTAGCGAGGGATCTCTCCCGCCGGCTCAGGGTAAATTCCGTGAAGGATCTCTCCGGAGAGATTCTTCGGCGTTGCCTCAGAATGACAAAAAGAAAACATGACTGCTCGCGAACCGCCCCTACCGAAGATTTATTCTCCGCCGACGGCTTCCGACTGGGTCTCGGTGGCGATCACGACCGATTTCGTCTCGCTGTAGTGCTCGACCGCCTCCTCGCCGTGCTCTTTGCCGAGGCCGCTCTGCTTGACCCCGCCGAAGGGCAGCTCGTCGTAGATGATCTGCGCCGAGTTGACCCAGGTGTAGCCGGCCTCGATGTCCTCGGCGGCGCGCATGGCTTTGTTGATGTCGCGCGTCCAGACCGAAGAGCCGAGGCCGAAGATCGAGCTGTTCGCCTGCTCGATGCCGTCGTCCAGGTCCTTGATCCGGACGATCGGGAGCGCCGGGCCGAAGACTTCCTCTTTCAACAGGCGCGACTCCGGGTCCACGTTGGCCACCAGCGTCGGCAGGAGATAAAAGCCTTTTTCATAATCGCCGCCCTTGGGGCGGTCGTTGCCGAAGAGCACCTTGCCGCCGCGCTTGACCGCGTCGGCGACCTGCTCCTCCACTTCCTTCCTCTGGTCGGAGGTGTGCAGCGGCCCCATGACGGTGTCGCGCGCGAGGCCGTCGCCGATGCGGATCTTCTTCACCTTCTCGACCAGCTTGGCGGTGAACTCGTCGGCGATCTTGTCCGCGAGGTAGAGCCGCTTGACCGCGAGACAGGCCTGGCCGCAGTTGAAAAAGCGCCCCACCGAGGCGGCGCTGACCGCGCGGTCCAAATCGGCGTCCTCGAGGACGATCATCGGATCGCTGCCGCCGAGCTCCAGCGTCACGTGCTTGAAGTCCTGGCTCGCCGACTGCATCACGCGCCGGCCGGTGTCGGTCGCGCCGGTGAAGCCGATTTTTCGAATCGTCGGGTTGACCAAAAGCTCCTCGCCGACGACGCTCCCCGGGCCGGTGACGACGTTGATGACCCCCTTGGGGCCGCCGCCCGCCTGGATCGCCTGGTCGATCAGCTCGCAGCAGCGGATGTCGGTGAGCGGCGTGGTGCCGGCGGGCTTGACGACGACGGTGTTGCCGGCCAAGAGCGCGGGGCCGAGCTTGTTGCCCATCAGGGACACGGGGAAATTCCACGGCACGATCGCGCCGCAGACGCCGAGCGGTTTTCGGAGCACCAGGCCGTGGCGGCCGTTGTCGAGCACCACCGCCGCCGTGCGGAGGCTCTTCGCCATGCCGCCGTAATGGTCCAGCGTGTGGACGAAGCGGCGGATCTCCAGGATCGACTCGCGCATCGGCTTGCCCTGCTCTTTGGTGAGCAGCGTCGCCAGCTCTTTTTCCTGCTCCAGGATGAGCCGCCCGGCGTGGAGCAGGATCGCCCCGCGCTTGGACGGCGCCAGCTTCGACCACTTTTTGAGCGCCGCCGCGGCGGCGTCGATCGCCCGGCGGATGTCCTTCACGGTTCCCTTCGGAACCCTGTCCACGACCTCCCCGGTCGCCGGGTTCTTGACCTCCGTCGTCTGCTTGCTCTCGGAGTCCAGCTGCTCCCCGGCTATGAAAATTTTCGCCATCTATCCCTCCAAACCTTAGAAGTTGAACCTAAACAAGAATCATTTTCCCTAGGAAAAGTCAAGAATTAGGGGGGTTGGGCCGATATCTGTAATCTAAGGCGTCTAACCCAATTTGACATATATGTCTGCGTCTAGGTAACCTGATCGGCAATTGGTCTAGCAATGTACAACGACCCTCCCATTATTAGACTCAGGGCTTTTGTAGGCCGTA
>DASWFA010000409.1:0-4238 GCA_036394475.1 Binatia bacterium | reverse complement strand
GAGAGCTGGCCGATCTCGGAGCTGTCCCCGGCGGGGAGGCTCACGGTGAGGTCGCCCTGGGCCACCTGTTGGGCGAAGCCCACCCCTTCGCGGATCGGCCGCGAGATGGTCCGCGCCAGCAGCAAAGACGCCAGCGCGGCGCCTACGATCGTCGCGGCGATGATCATGAGCACGAGGTTGCGCAATCTCTTGATGGGAGCGAACACCTCCGACTCGTCGATCTTGGCGATCAGGACCGCGCCGATCTCTGGCAGCGGCCGAAAAGAGCCGACCACCGGCACGCCGCGGTAGTCCTTGCCGACATTGTGCCCCTTCTCCCCCGCGAGCCCGCGGCGAATGGGGTCGTTGTCCGGCACGGTTTTGAGAATCGTCGGCGCCTCGCTGAAATACGACTGCGTGAGCATGCGGTGCTCGCGGTCGATGAGGACGACCTCGCCCGTCTGGCCGAGACCCGAGCGCTCGTCGATCAGCCGGTAGACCGGACGGAACTCGACCTCCAGAATCACCCGCCCGACGACGTTGGCGTTGTTGTCGTGCACCGGAGAGACGATCATCATGACGTGCTGCTGCGCCGCCTGGGAGAAAAAGACCGGACTGACGTAAAAGGCCTCGTTATCGGCCTTGGGCGCGAGCCCGATGTCGCCCAAGCTCTTCCCCTGCTGCAGCAGGCTCTTGGAGCTGGAGACGACGATTTTGCCGTCGCCGTCGGCGACGAGCACGTCGACGTAAAAAGAGTTGGTCTCCTGACGGGCCGTGACGATGTCCTTGACCTTCTGGAATCTGTCCGCGTCCGTTTTCGCCGCCAGGTTCGGGTAGACCACTCGGAAGCCGGGCGAGAGGAGATCCTTGATCGCGTCGTTGGCCGTGAGGGCGGCGGCGTCCGCCAGCTGGGACTTGAACCAGAGGGCGAGGATGTAGCTTTTATTGTCCGCCACGGCGTCGAGCTTGTTCTGAATCTCCTTCTCGAGGCTCGCGCGGCTGCTGGTATAGGCCAGCGCGCCGATGACGGCTATCGGCGCCAGCGAGAGAAAGAGAAACCAGAACCTCAGCTTGCCCTTGATCGTGGTGGGGGCGACTTTGCCGAAGAGGCCGCGCGGCCAAAGCTTCCATCGTTTCATATTTTTCTCCTCATTTGCCTCGGGCTGCAAAAGCGACCGCCATTGTACCATATTAGGGCGCGCCCGCAGACAAATTTTTAGGCTGCGTTCGCCACGGCGCCTTGTCAAATTCCGCCTCGCGGGATATCTTCCCCGCTAAGATCGTATGTCCGACAACGAAGCTTCGACGCGGCGGGCCGCCGGCCCGTTCGCCGCCCTCCACTACCGCGATTTCCGACTTTTCTGGCTCGGCCTGTTCATCGGCAACGTCGGCACCTGGATGCAGATGACGGCCATCAGCTGGCTGCTCTACGACATTACCAACTCGCCCTTGCAGCTCGGGTTGAACGGGTTGTTCCGCGCCGCGCCGTCCATCGCGCTCGGGATCTTCGGCGGCGCGATGGCCGACCGCTACGACAGGAAGCGCCTCATGCTGGCGACGCAGCTCACGTCCATGCTGCTCGCGTTCGTGCTCGGCCTTCTGGCCCAGACGGGCCTCATCCAGGTCTGGCATATCTATGTCCTGACGTTTTTGAGCGCCGTCGTCGGCACGCTCGACGCGCCGGCGCGCCAGGCGCTCTACCCGTCGCTCGTTCCGGCCGCCGCCCTGCCCAACGCCATCGCCCTCAACTCGCTCCTATGGAAGGGCACCGCGCTCCTCGGCCCTTCGCTCGCGGGCATCGCCATCAGCGCCATCGGCACGGACGGGGCCTTCTACGCCAACGCGGTGAGCTTTCTGGCCGTCGTCGTCGCGCTGCTGATGATGCGGACTCCCTCGGTGCGCCCGGCGCCGTCCGGCGATTTCATCCGGGAATTGAAAGAAGGGATTTCCTACGTGGCGACGCAGAAGGTCATCCTCGCGGTCATGGTGATGGAGGCAGTCTCGTCAGTCTTCGGCCTCGATCCGGCGATGTTGACCATCTTCGCGCGCGACATTCTCCACGTCGGCGCCAGCGGGCTCGGCTTCCTCCAATCCGCTCGCGGCGTCGGCGCGATCATCGGCTCGGGGGTGATGATCGCGATGCTCCAAAGCCGCTCGCAGGGAAAAATTTTGTACCTCTCCGCGGTCCTCTACGGCGCGAGCTTCGCCCTGTTCGGCCTGTCCGCTTCTTTCCCGCTCTCGCTCGCGTTGATTCTGCTTATGGGGGCGTCGGACACCATCTGGGCGGCCGCCAGAAACATCATCCTTCAGGTCCAGACGCCGGACGGGCTCCGCGGCAGGGTCATGGGGGTTTTCAATTTGAGCAATCGCGGGCTTCACCCGCTGGGACAGACCGAGACCGGCTTCGCCGTCCCGCTGATCGGCGCGCCGGGGGCCACGGTGCTGGGCGGGCTTTTGGTCGCGGGAGTCACCGCGCTGACGGCTTTGAAAGTGCCGGGGCTCGTCAAATTCCGCTGGGAAGCGACGGCGCGCGCGCAGGATATCATCGGCGAGCGGCCCGAGGCGTGAAAAAACCCGGACAAAAGAAATCTTTTCTTCTTACCACCGCCTGTTGCCTACCGCCCTTTTCTCCGCGTGAGCTTCCAGAGCCACGATCCCTCTTCGCCGTAAATGGCGCGCAGGTAAATCAGCGTGCATAGCGTCGCGCCGGCTCTCAGCAGCCAGGTCGCCGGAAGGCCGGTGCCGGGGACGCTCGGCCGCCAGCCCTCGAGCTTGATGAAATAGATGGCGCTCAGAAACACGAACGTTCCGACGAGAAGTAAATAATAGGACCGGCGGCGCTTCCACGCCAGGACGGCGAAAGCCACGCCGTGGCAGACGAACGTCGCGAGCAGAAAGCCGGCGATGAAAGTTGGAACGTCCATCGGCTCCGCTCCGCTTAAGCGCCGCCCGAGCCGGACGCGTTTTTCTTGAAGACGCCTTCCTTCATCAGGTCGATCTGAATCTGCTGGATCTCCAGAAGCTTTTGCCATTGGTGCTTGAGCAGCATGTCGATCTTGTCGTGCAGGTGGCGGATCTCGAGCTCGGCCTTGAGGTTGACCTGGTAGTCGTTCTCCGAGCGCAGCCGGTCCCTCGACTCCTGGCGGTTCTGGCTCATCATGATGATCGGCGCCTGGATCGCCGCCAGGCAGGAGAGGACGAGGTTCAACAGGATGAACGGATAAGGATCGAACGGACGGGCCAGGACGACCGCCGAATTGACCGCCATCCAGAGGACCAGCACGATGAAAAAGATGATGATGAAGGTCCAGCTGCCGCCGAAGGTGGCGACCCGGTCGGCGATGCGGTCGCCGACCGTGAGATCCTTCTCGAACGCGAGGTTTATATTCTCCGTCAGGGTTTCCTGCTCCTTCAGGCTGGCGAGGACTTCCCGGTCCAGGCGCGACAGCTCTCCCCTCTCGTCTTCGAGGACGTCTTCGACGTATTCCGAGCGAAACAGGTCCACGCAATCGTGGCAGAGCATGGCCGAGGGCGTCCAGCCCGGGACGCGCTTTTTTATCAGGTCCGCCACCCCCGGGCGGACGAGCTCGCCGGAGAGCATCTGGCCGGAAAAAAAGGCCCGGTGGCAATGAGCGCAGGCAGGCTCGGTTTCCATAGAATCCTCCAAATTATCCTCCCGGATTGCCGGCCGGAGCGGCGGCGGACGCCGGAGACGCTCCCTGGGTAAAAACCCGGATCGGCAGGATGATCATCTGCAGGCCTTCGAACTGGAGCTTCTGTTGCAGGGTCATGGGCGTGTGGTTGTGGAGCGCGCGGGTGAAAAGCGACTCTTCCTGGAACACCAGCTTGCCGGCGAAAAAAACCGAGCGCGGGAAGTCCCCGGCCGTCGCCTTGCAGAGCTTCACCAGCTCGTCCAGCAGGTCGATGCCGAGGGAGCTCTTCTGCTCGGCGTACCAGCCGAGGCAGTTGGCGAACTCCACGTAGCTCTGGAGGTTTTCTTCTTTCAGCCGGCGCAGGTTCTCGATCTCGCTCGCGCCCTTGAACTGGCTGGAGTCGATCTGCCCGACGGAGATAAACACGACGTTCTTGAAATGGTGCGGGAAGAGCTGCGGAATGGTGAGCAGCGTATGCACGCCGATGCCGTCGAAGTCCCTGACGATCACGACCGCGGTCGGCGCGCTGGGGTCCTTGGCCGGCACCGGGTTCAGGTCGGGCTGAAACGGTATGTCGGTCAGCGTGCTGTCGAGCGTCTTGAGCGC
>DASWFA010000408.1:0-2054 GCA_036394475.1 Binatia bacterium | reverse complement strand
CGATGTTGGGCAAAAGCTCGTCCAGGCCGGCCAGAACGGCGATCTGCTTGCCCGCCTCGACGAAGCGGGAGAAATAAGCGGCGCCCTCGACGGCGGCGGCCGCGGGCGGCGGCGGGGATTTGCCGTTGGCGCGGCGCGCTCCGCCGGCTTTTTTTTTCGGCGCGTGCTTCCACCCCATCGCGAGCGCGAAAATCTCCCGGCTCTTTTCGATCTCGGCGAGCACGGGACCGAGCATTTCCCGGCAATCGTCCTCGCCCAACTTGAGCAGCGGCCAGACGGCCGGGTCGATCGGCTCGTCGCCGCGCTCGCCGCCGTAGCCGATCTCCGAGGCCTCCGAGAGCAGGTCGGCGACGTGGACGATGGCGACGATCTTCCTGACCGCGTCGCCGGCGTCTCCGGGCGTCTCGCCCGGCGCGCGGTGAAAGGCGATCGCATAGCGGAGCAGCGGCGGAAAGCCCCATTGGTTCGCCGCCGCCTGGCCGACCACGGCGTGGTCGGTGCCGAGCACGCGCCGCTCCGCCTCGGCGAGCGCGAGCCCCTCGGCCTCGGCGATCCCGACCGCCTCGAGCAGCTCCTTTTTAAAAAAACGGTAGAGCAGGACCTTGCCCATGTCGTGGAGCATGCCGGCGATGAAGGCCTCCTCCGCCGCGACCCGCCCCACGCGCGCCGCGATCGCGCGCGCCCAGACGGCGGAGCCGAGCGAATGCTCCCACAGCGCGCCGATGGAGAGCGTCTCGCTGTCCTCTTCCGGGACCGAGCCGAACGTGAACAGCGTCAGCGCCAGGGAGGCGATCGCGTCCATGCCGAGAATGGACACCGCCTGGGACACCGTCGTCACGTCGCGGGACTGGCCGTAATAAGGGGAGTTGGCGATGCGCAGCAGGCGGGCGGTGAAGGCCTGGTCGAGGACGATGACTTTCGCCATGTCGCGCGCGCCGGCCCGCTCGTCCCACGCCGCCTGGAGAATTTTCATGGCGACGGGCGAGAACGGCAGCTGCGTGACGCGCTCGATGACCCGGCCGACGCGCTGGGTGCGGCCCTGCTCCGGGACGAGCTGAGGGAAGGCGACCGGGCCGGGCGCGCCGGCGTCGTCGTACAATGGCTTGGCTGCGCGATTCAAGGCTTCCATCGTCCCGCCCGTTTTGGCTTCAGGTTCAGCGTTTCAAGCTCGGCCCATTCTCGGGTCTCGCCTCAGCGCGAAGCCCGCCGCTTCGCCGGGCTTAGGACACCGGACGCCGGGACCGCCCGCAGGCGCCGGAAGCCGAGCCTGGCGGCGATGCGGCGCCGCTTTGGCGCCCCGTCCCCATTCCGCCGGGCGAGCTGTTTTTCCTTCCAGGTGAAGAGCCCGCCGCGCAAATACTGCGGGTGAAATCCCAGGGTCTCGCAGATGTTGGCGAAGGAAAAAAGCCAGTGCTGGTCGCTCGCCTGAATCCATTCCTCCACTTCGCTGAAGCTCTCGTCGGGCCCGGCCCCGGAGCCGGAAAAATGGCTCTGGTAGCAGTCGATCGCGCTCTGCAAGACCGCCCACATGAGCCTCTTTTCCGGCTCCAGCGGAGTCCTCCTGTGGAGGGTGTCCAGATACTGGATCGGCAGCAGCGCATCGGGCTCGAACAGAGAAAACACCTGGTTCGTCGCGCGCATCCCGGCATGTGGCGTCATGGAAAAACCCCTTCTATTGGATTTTCGGCCGTTTCAGCCGAAACTTTAGGGCTTTTAGGGGCGGATCAGCGGATACCGGAGCGGAAACTGCTCGGCGACGAATTGGAGACCGAGGCCGGATGCCGGGTTCAGCAGGATGGGGCCTTGCAGGTTGACGGTGATCTGTTCGAGCCGGTCGCGCAGCGTGACGACGGCGAAAACGGCGAGCTCTTCCGGCGCGGCCGCGCCGAGCTTGGCCAACAGCTCCGGCGGCGGCGCGAGGCGGTAATCCGACGCCAGGAGATCGGGCGAGACGAGGGGAAAGCAGAGGTCGGCGTCCTTGGCCTGGAGCAAAAAGAACGGCGACACGCTCCCGTCGGCCGGCCGATAGTGGCCCAGGATAAAATGCCGGCGGG
>DASWFA010000407.1:0-3563 GCA_036394475.1 Binatia bacterium | reverse complement strand
TGCAATGACCGCCACCGCTCGTTGGTCAAGCCGCCAGCCTCGCCCGCTTTCCCTTGCAGCCCTTTTTCGACGCGCCGCCGCCGTCCAGGCGGTTTTTGGGTTGGCCGCGCGCCGCCGCCAGCCGCGCCATCTCTTCGATCAGGCCGCGGCGCACGTAGGACGGGTTCCAGCCGAGCGACGAGCAGATCTGGTCGAACGAGAAGAGCCATTCGCTGTCTTTTTCGAGGATCCACTCCTCCGCGTCGCGGAACATCTGTGCGCTTTTAGGGTTCCGCGACCGCGCGTATTTCTGCACGCAGCCGATCGCGTCTTCCATGACCGCCATCATGAGCGTCTTTTCCGGCGCTAGAGGAAATCTCCTTTGAAACGTGTTCTGGTATTGTTGGGGCAAGACCGGGTCGAGCTGAAACAGCGACCTGATCTTGTCGTCCACCGTCAACCTGGTTCCGTAACTCATTTAAAAACACCTCCGTTTGCGGGCTTGGGCATCCGCTCTGCACGGATCGATCGAAACGCCAGCGCGCAAAGGCGGGCGGCGGGCGTTGCATTTTGGCCGTGAAGAGAAAAACTAAACGGAAGAGGCTGCCGGAGGGGCGCGGATGGCGACGTTCTGGAACAGGACCAGGGCCGGAAAGTTTTGCTGACGGGGGATGGCGAGGGCGCGGCCGTTGAACGACGGCGCCCAGGGAAGCGCGGCCGCCGTTATTGCCGCGCCGCGCTGCCCGTCGGCGCTTTCCCTGTCTTTGCTGACCTTGGAGATGAAGCCATGGCTCGGCTGCGAGACCGCGATCTCGATGTCCCAATCGTCCTGCAGGGAGAGCGAAAAAATGGCCAGGACAAGCGCCGAGAAAATCAGGCGCTCGGGCCAGGTCCTGCGGGCGGTTTTTGCGACCGGAAGCATGACGTTTCTGTATACGAAAAGAAACCACCCCTGTCAATCAAACATTGCGGGCCAAAGGCCGGCGGTGGAGCGTTCTCACGAGAGAACCGTTGCTTGAAGAAAGCTCGACAACTACCTGAAATTCAAGATAATCATGACTAGAAAGCGCTCCCCCAGGAGCCCGCATGGGTTTTTTCTTCCCGGCGCGGACGAGCCGAAATCGCATGAGCGGCGGGACCGGGCTCCCGTGCGGCGGCTTGAAGAATTACGGCTCAAGATATATGCCTCGTCAAGACCTTGCGGCGCGGCCATCCACCGTCGGCGGCCGCGCCGCGACTTCGATCGACGGGACTTGCGCGCGCCCAATTACCATCCTGGAGGACGGCATGGAAATCATCCGGGCCGATTTCAGCCAGACCAAAGGCATCCCGCCGAGCGGGCTCTGCGTCGGCGTCCACCGCGCCGGCGCGATCCACCAGAAAATGGTGCAGAAACACGGCGACGGCCTGGCCGTGTGGTCGCTCCGGCCCGACCTGGATTTCATCGCGTTTAAAAAAGACGGGCTGGGCGACAAGGGCATCCGCTCGACCGACGATATCGAATCGATCGCCGGAGAAAAATTGATTTACGGCGTGCGCGGCGCGCCGCCCGAGATCCGCCAGCGGGCGCGCGACCAGGGCCTCGAGCTGCTGGCCGACGCCACCTGCCCTTTCGTCACGCAGCAGGAGGAAGCGGAGCTGGAGCTGCTCGACCGGGGGTGCCACCTGATCGTGCTCAGCAGCCGGACGCATCACGGCATCCCGCGCCTCTCGGGGATCGCCAAAGAGAAAGGGCGCGAAGTCTTCATCGTGGAGAAAGAGGACGACGTGGAAGCGATCCGGCTGACGCGCTTCGAGCCCGTCGGCGTGATCGTGCAGACCACCTTCTGGATCGAGGCGTACAAGAAAATCATGTCCAGAATCCTGGAGCGCTTCGCCAACGTGACCGTGCGCAACACCGCCTGCATCGACTCCCTGCAGCGGCTGCCGGAAGTGGAGAAGCTCGCGCGCCGGGTGGACGCCGTCGTGATTTTCGGCTGGACCGAGGGGATGACCACCCGGATGGTCGAAGTGGCCCGCGCCTTCAACCCCGACGTCCACAAAATCGAGAAGGTCGGGGATCTCCAATCCGAATGGTTCCGGGGCAAGGAAAAAGTCGGCATCATCGGCGCGAACGAGACTCCGCCCTGGATGATGGACGAAGCGGTCGAGCGGATCCGCTCGCTGGCGGCTTAGCTCTTTATGCCCAGAATCACTTTCCTGCCCAACCGACTGACGTTCGACGTCCCGGACGGAACCACCATTCTGACGGCGGCGGTCCGCAACGGCGTGCACCTGCAACACGACTGCACAGAGGCGGTCTGCGGCACCGACCGGGTGAAAATTTTGACCGGCGGCGGCAACTTGAGCGAAAAGCTCGACAACGAGGAGCTTACGCTGGGGATGATGAACGCCGGGCCGGACGAGCGCCTTGCCTGCGCCGCCAAAATCCAGGGCGACGTGGCCGTGGAAATTCCCGCCTGAGGCGCGTTCCCTAAGAGGCGGCCTCGTTATGGCGAACGATGCTCTCACCGTAACCTGCTGCATCGCGGGCGGCGGGCCGGCCGGCATGATGCTCGGCTATCTGCTGGCGCGCGCCGGCGTGCGGGTCGCCGTGCTGGAAAAGCACGCCGACTTTTTGCGCGACTTCCGCGGCGACACGATCCATCCCTCGACGCTCGAAGTGGTGCACGAGCTGGGACTGCTGGACGCGCTCTTGAAGCTGCCGCACCAGGAGGTCCGGCAGCTGAACGCGCAATTCGGCGACGCGACGGTCACGCTGGCGGATTTCACCCGCCTGCCGACGCGCTGCAAGTTCATCGCCATGATGCCGCAGTGGGACTTCCTCAATTTCCTCGCCGCGCGGGCGGCGCGCTATCCGGCGTTCAAGCTCCTGATGGAAACCGAGGCGACCGATCCCGTCGAAGAAGCCGGACGCGTGTCCGGGGTCCGGGCGCGCGGGAAAGACGGGCCGCTCGAAGTGCGCGCGGATCTCGTCGTCGCGGCCGACGGGCGCGGATCCATTTTGCGCGAAAAAGCCGGCCTCAGCGTGAAGGACCTGGGCGCGCCGATGGACGTGCTCTGGTTCCGCCTCTCGCGCAAGCCGGACGATCCCGCGCAGACGATGGGCCGCTTCGACGTCGGCAGGATCTTCGTCACGATCAACCGGGGCGACTCCTGGCAGTGCGGCTTCGTGATTCCCAAGGGCGGGTTCGAGGAAGTCCGCCGGCAGGGACTGGAAGCTTTCCGCGAAAAGGTGGCGGAACTCGCGCCCTACGCGCAGGACCGCGTCGCAGAGCTCCGCACCTGGGACGATGTAAAGCTCTTGACGGTCCGCGTCGACCGGTTGATCGAGTGGTTTCGCCCCGGTCTCCTTTGCATTGGCGACGCCGCGCACGCGATGTCGCCGGTGGGCGGCGTCGGCATCAACCTGGCGATCCAGGACGCGGTGGCCGCGGCCAATATTCTCGCCGGGCCGCTCGGCGCGCGCCGGGCGGCCGCGGAAGATCTCCGCCGGGTGCAGCGGCGGCGCGAGTTTCCCACCCGCGTGACCCAGTCGCTGCAGGTCGCGGTCCAGAAGAGGTTTATCGCGCGCGCTCTCGACG
>DASWFA010000406.1:0-3479 GCA_036394475.1 Binatia bacterium | reverse complement strand
AGCGCGCCCAGGTAGTCGGCGTAGCCGAGCTCGGCGCGCAGCTCTTCGAAGATCGCCAGGTAGCGGTCGCGCCGGGCGGCCCCGAACTCGCGCTCGATATGCAGCAGCAGGTCGTGCAGCACGCGGTCGTTGTCGAGCAGCGTGTTGTCGATGTCGAGCAGAAAAACCACGTCGGATGCGGTCATGCGGTCACCTGTTCGGGATATCGGCTCGTCGGCCGCTCTCCGGCCTTACGGAATGATCGAGAAGTCCGACGGCATCGCCGGCTTCGGCTCTTCGCGGGGGATCACGGCGATGCCGCTCTTGGTGACGAAGTATTTTTCGCGGTCTTTGTCGGAATGGTAGCCGATCTCGGTGCCGGGCGGGATGTAGACGTTCTTGTCGAGGATGACCCTTCTCAGCCGGCAGCCGCGCCCGATCTCCACGCGGTTCATGATGATCGCGTCCTCGATCTCGGAATAGCTGTGGATGCGGACGTTCCGGCCGATCACCGAGTTGGTCACCTTGGTCCCGGTGATGATCGTGCCCTCCGCGACGATGGAGTTGAGCGCCGCGCCGCGCCGGCCCTCCTCGTCGAAGACGAACTTCGCCGGCGGGTCGCTGTAGCTCACGGTGCGGATCGGCCAGCTCCGGTTGTACAAATTGAGCGACGGGTCGACGTTGCGGAGCTCCATGTTGGCGTCGAAGAAAGCCTCCACGGTGCCGATGTCGCGCCAGTAGCTCACCTCCTCGCCTTTGGCGACGTTCGGGATGCGGTTGGCGCGAAAATCGTAGGCGTAGACTTTTTTTCCCGCTCGCAACGCCTCCGGGATGATGTCGATGCCGAAGTCGTGGTTGCTCCGGGTCTTGGGCGCGTCGTTTTCCAGCGCTTCGATGAGGAGCCTGGTGTCGAAAATATAATTGCCCATGGAGACCAGCGCCATGTCCGGCTCTCCGGGAATCGGCTTCGGCCGGGCGGGCTTTTCCTCGAAGCCCAGGATGCGCCAGTCGCTGTCCACTTCCATCACGCCGAACTCGGACGCCTCCTCGATCCTGACCGGCAGGGCCGCGATCGAGACCTCGGCGTTTTTCTGCCAGTGGTATTCCGCCATCTGGCGGATGTTCATCTTATAGATGTGGTCGGCGCCGAAGACCGCGACCGCCTTGGGATTGGGCCGCTTGATGAGATGGCTGTTCTGGTAGACGGCGTCCGCGGTGCCCCGGTACCAGTCCACGCCCGAGCGCATCTGGGCCGGCACCGGCGTGACGAAGTAGTCCCTTAGCAGGCTGCCGACCTGCCAGCCCTCCTGGAGATGCTCCACCAGGGACTGGGCCTTGAACTGCGTCAGGACGTAAATCGAATAGATGCCGGAGTTGACGAAGTTGGAGAGGACAAAGTCGATGATGCGGTATTTGCCGCCGAAGGGGACCGCCGGCTTGGCGCGGTCCCTGGTCAGCGGGTAGAGGCGCTTGCCCCGTCCTCCCGCCATCACCATGCCGAGAACTTCCACGATTTCTCCTCCGGAGCGAATATATCGTTGGCCCGAGAGCGAGTCAATTTGGATTCCGCCCGCGCTCAGGGCGGACTGCCGTTGTCCGGGACTCTGCCGTACAGGCTCGTCGTCTCCGCCAGCTTTTCCGCCAGCGCGGGGGTGATCTGCCCCGGCGCGAGCCGCCACGCCCAGTTGCCCTCGTTGGTCGCTGGACGGTTCATCCGCGCCTCCTCGCCCAGGCCGAGCAAGTCCTGCATGGGCACGATGGCGGTCTCCGCCACCGACATGAGGGCCAGCCGCGCCATCTCCCAATGGACCGCGTCCGCGGATACCTTGTGGCCCACGTAATGGGCCAGCCGCTCGCGCTCCTCGGCGCTCGCTTCGTTTTGGAACCAGCCTTTCACCGTGTTGTTGTCGTGGGTGCCGGTGTAAACCACGGAATTTTTTTCGTGGTTGTGAAAGGCGTACGGGTTGTTCGCCGGGTCGCTCCCGAAGGCGAACAAGAGCAGCTTCATCCCGGCGAAGCCGAACCGCTTCATCACCGCCCGCACGTCGGGCGTGATCAGCCCCAGGTCTTCGGCGAAAATCGGAATTTCCGGAAACTGGAGGACCAGCGTGGCGAAGAAATCGTCCGAGGCCGCCTTGACCCACTGGCCGTTTTGCGCCGTCTTTTCGCCGGCCGGCACTTCCCAATAGGCGACGAAGCCCCGGAAGTGATCGAGGCGGATGCCGTCGAAGCAGGCGAGGTTATGCCGCAGGCGCTTGAGCCACCAGGCGTAGCGCGTTTCCTTCAGGACCTCCCAGCGGTAGACCGGGTTCCCCCAGAGCTGGCCGGTTTTGCTGAAATAATCCGGCGGCACGCCGGCGACCACGCTCGGCCGTTTTTCCCGGTCGAGCTTGAAGAGCTGCGGGTTGGCCCAGACGTCGACGCTGTCGCCGCTGACGTAGATGGGCACGTCGCCGATAAAGCGGAGGTTTTTTTGGTTGCCGTAGTGCTTGAGCGCCGTCCACTGCTTGAAGAAGAGGTACTGGAAGAACTGCTCCTTCTTCATCTCCTCCCGGCAGCGCTTCTTCCATTGCGCCAGCGCGGTTTTGTCGCGGTCTCTCAGCGGCGCCGGCCAATCGCTCCAGGGCGCGCCCTCAAAATTCGCCTTGAGCGCGACGAACAGGCTGTAATCCTCCAGCCAGTCGGCCTGTTCGTGGCAGAATTTTTCGAATATGATGTCGTTCGAGCCGCGCGCCTGGTAGCGCTCGAAGGCTTTTTCGAGCAGCCGCATCTTGTAGGGCAGGGCGGTTTTATATTCCACCCGCTCGCCGGGAACGGCGGGGCGCTCCTCGAAGTCCTGCGGCCGGAGCAGCCCGTCGTCGACGATCGCCTCGGGGCTCACCAGCAGCGGATTTCCCGCGAACGCGGAATAGCTGTCGTAGGGCGAGTTCCCGTAGACCAGGCTGGTCGCCGTGAGCGGCAGGATCTGCCAGTAGGTCTGGCGCGCGGCGGCGAGAAAATCGGCGAAGCGGTAGGCCCCCGGACCGAAGTCGCCGACGCCGAAAGGCGAGGGGAGGGAAGTGATGTGGAGCAGGACGCCGCTGGCGCGTTTCATCTTTTTTTACCCGGCCGGCCGATATTATAAAGAGGTATACCCTCTTTTTTTCGCTCTCTCTAGAGGGTTCTATATCCGATAGAAAAGGAGGCCCTCATGGCGTTTCAGATCAATCACCTGCATATCAAAAGCTCCGATCCGCGCGGGGCGGCCGAATGGCTGGTAAAAAATCTCGGCGCGAAAATCGCCGCCGAGAGCCGGGACGGCGGCCGGCCCACTTTCCGCCTCGATCTCCACGGACTGGCGCTGAACGTGACCGACTTTCTCACGGGGCAAACCCTCGGCCAGCACTACGGGATGGAGCACCTGGCGCTCGACACCGACGACATCGACGGCGAGGTCGGGCGGCTCAGGGCCGCCGGCGCGCGCATCCTGGAAGAGCGGCGGCTGCCGGACGGCCGCCGCG
>DASWFA010000405.1:0-5126 GCA_036394475.1 Binatia bacterium | reverse complement strand
CGCCGACGCGCGGACCGCCGAGGTGCTGGACGAGATCTACGACCTCTTCATCGATCTCGACGCGACCGAGGACCAGCTCGATTTTCCCATCGTCTACACCAACGCCCGCGCCGGCGTTGCGACGCGGGACCTCAAACAGCCGGGGGAAAATTTGAAGCCCCTGTTCGATCTGATCGTCGGGTCGCTCCCGGGGCCGGTCGTGGACCTGACCGCGCCGACCCAGTTCCAGGCCAACAATCTGGATTACGACGACTACGTCGGCCGCCTGGCGATCGGGCGGTTGAAGAGCGGCTCGCTCGCCACCGGCCCCTACATGCTCTGCCGCGCCGACGGCTTCCAGCAGCCGGTGAAGGTCACGCAGGTATTCGGCTGGAGCGGGCTCAAGCGGAGCGAGGTCGCATCGGCCGGCGCCGGCGACATCGTCGCCGTGGCGGGCATCGAAGAGATCCAGATGGGCGACACCATCGCCGACCGCGAGCATCCCGGGGCGCTGCCGCCGCTCCGCGTCGACGAGCCGACCATCGCGATGATCTTCAGCTCCAACAACTCGCCGTGGGCCGGGCGCGAGGGGGATTTCGTCACCTCGCGGAAGCTGCGCGAGCGGCTGATCTACGAGCAGCGGAAAAACGTGAGCATCCGCGTGGAGGAGACCGACTCGCCGGAGTCGTTCCGGGTCACGGGCCGGGGCGAGTTTCAGCTCGCCATCGTGATCGAGACGATGCGCCGCGAGGGCTACGAGCTCCAGGTATCCAAGCCGACGGTCATCACGCGCGAGACCGACGGCGCGGTCCACGAGCCGGTCGAGCTGCTCGTGATCGACGTCCCGGAGGAGCACATCGGCATCGTCTCGCAGCTGCTCGCCACGCGCCGCGGCAAGATGACCAAGATGGTCCACGGCGGCTCGGGGCGGGTCCGGCTGGAATTCTCCGTGCCGTCCCGCGGCCTGATCGGCTTCCGCTCGCGCTTCCTGACCGACACCCGCGGCACCGGCGTGGCGAACGCGCTGTTCAACGGCTGGGCGCGCTGGCACGGGCCGATCCAGTCGCGCAGCAACGGCGCGATGGTGGCCGATCGCGAAGGGCCGACGACGCCTTACGCCGTCTTTCACCTGCAGGAGCGCGGCACGCTCTTCATCGCCCGGGGCACGCGCGTCTACGAGGGCATGGTCATCGGCGAGTACTCGCGCGAGAACGATTTGAACGTCAATATCTGCCGCGAGAAGAAGCTCACCAATATCCGCGCCGCCGGCCGCGACGAAAACATCCTGATCACGCCGCACCGCGAGATGGGCCTCGAAGAGGCGATCGAGTGGATCGCCGACGACGACCTGGTGGAAGTGACGCCGCAGTCGATCCGGCTCAGGAAAAAAGTCCTCAAACAGACCGACCGCCCGCGGAGCCGCCATAAGGAAGACGTGGAATAACCGAGCCGGTTTGCGCCTCTCCCATCTCTTTTTCAATCCGGCGCGGAGCGCTTGGAAGGCTCGATGCACCGGACGAGGAATTACAAGCGTGAATGAATCCGGCCGTCGGCAGATCAGGCCAGCGTAAGCCGGTCGTATTGCATCGGATATGAAAAGCGCCCCGCGCCGGAACACCGCCCTGCACCGAACTTAGGCGGCGCCGATTAAAGTTTAGTCACTCCGCAGTTGAAAAAGTCCCGTCCGGCCGCGGCCCCGCGAGCAAAAACTTGCTGGCACAGCCATTGCTGTGATACCTAATGAAGGTTCTCTCCGGCGGCCGAGCGGCCTTACCATGAAATTCGACGCCTACGATACCGGCGGTTTTTACGACGAGATGTTCTCGGCCGACGGCGCCGCCCGCCCGGGCGCCACGCTGCTCCAGCAGAAGATCGAATCGCTGGCGGAGGGAGAGCTGCTCGACCGGCAGGAGGCCGCGGAGCGCGCGCTGCTCCAGGGCGGCATCACTTTCAATGTTTATGGCGACGGCGCCGCCACGGAGCGGATCTTTCCTTTCGACGTCATTCCCCGGATCGTCGAGGCGGCGGAATGGGAGCGGCTGGAAAAAGGACTGAAGCAGCGCGTCTACGCGCTCAACCTTTTCATCGACGACGTTTACCACCAGCAGAAGATCCTCAAGGACAAAGTGGTCCCCGACCACATCGTTCGCTCCGCCAAGTCGTTTCGCCAGGCGTGCGTCGGCCTCGATCCGCCCGAAGGCATCTGGTGCCATATCACCGGCACCGACCTGGTCCGGGACCGCGACGGGCAGATGTACGTGCTGGAGGACAACCTGCGCTGCCCGTCGGGGGTGTCCTACGTGCTGGAAAACCGCCGCGTGATGAAGCGGACCTTCCCGCAGGTCTTCGAAGCCTCGCGCGTCCGGCCCGTGGACGAGTACCCCAGCCGGCTGCTCGACATGCTGCAATCGCTCTGCCCCCGGGTGGAATCGCCCAGCGTCGCGGTGCTGACGCCGGGAATTTATAATTCCGCCTACTTCGAGCACGCGTTTCTGGCCCAGCAGATGGGCGTCGAGCTGGTCGAGGGCAGGGACCTGATCGTCGCCGACGACCGGGTCCTCATGCGCACCACCAAAGGGTTCGAGCGGGTCGACGTGCTCTACCGCCGGATCGACGACGACTTCATCGACCCGCAGGCCTTCCGGCCGGATTCGCTGCTCGGCGTTCCCGGCCTGATGGAAGTCTATAAAAAAGGCCGGATCGCGCTCGCCAACGCGCCCGGCACCGGCATCGCGGACGACAAATGCATCTACGCCTACGTGCCGAAGATCATCAAATATTTTCTCGGCGAGGAGCCGGTCATCCCCAACGTGCCGACTTATATCTGCGCCGAGGAGGGCGACTCGGCCTACGTCATCGCGCACCTGGAAGAACTGGTGGTCAAGGCCGTCAACGAGTCGGGCGGCTACGGCATGCTGGTCGGGCCCCATTCCACCGCGGCGGAGCGCGCCGACTTCGCCGACCGCATCCGGCAGCAGCCGCGCAACTATATCGCCCAGCCGACGCTCGGGCTGTCGCGCGTCCCGGTGATCGTCGACGGCCACTTCGGCGGCCGGCACGTGGATCTCCGGCCCTACATTCTCTACGGCAAGGACATCTACGTGCTTCCCGGCGGGCTCACCCGCGTCGCGCTCAAGCGCGGCTCGCTGGTCGTCAACTCTTCCCAGGGCGGCGGCAGCAAGGATACCTGGGTGCTTTCCGCGTGAGGAAATTTTCGGCCGGGAGTCTTGTATCATGCTGAGCCGCGTCGCCAACTCGATCTACTGGATGAGCCGCTACATCGAGCGGGCGGAGAACGTCGCCCGCTTCGTCGAGGTCAATCTCCAGATGATGCTCGATCTACCGAAAGGCCTGACCGAGCAGTGGGAGCCGCTGGTCATCATCACCGGCGACGACGCGCTCTTCGCCCGCCATTACCGGGGCGCCACGCGCGAGAACGTCATCCAGTTTCTCACGTTCGACCCGCGGAACCCCAACTCCATTTTGTCGTCGCTCCGGGCCGCGCGCGAGAACGCGCGCACCGTGCGCGACGCGGTCTCGCCCGAGATGTGGGAGCAGATCAACACCTGCTACCTGATGGTCAACGCGGCGGCGACGCGCGGCCGCGTGCTCGAAGACGGCGACGATTTCTACAACGAGGTGAAAAAGGCGAGCCTCTTGTTCGACGGGGTCACCGACGCCACCATGCTGCACGACGAGGGGTGGTGCTTTTACCGGCTGGGGCGCTTTCTCGAGCGCGCCGACAAGACCTCGCGGCTGCTCGACGTCAAATATTTCATCCTGCTGCCCTCCGCCGCCGACGTGGGCACCGCGCTCGACGACATCCAGTGGGCCGCCGTCCTCAGGTCGGCGAGCGGCTTCGAGATGTACCGCAAGCGCCACGGCCACATCGAGCCGGAGCCGATCCTCGATTTTCTCCTGCTCGATATCGACTTTCCCCGCTCGGTCAACTACTGTCTCACCAGGGCGGGCGAGTCGCTGCACGCGATCTCCGGCGCCCCGGCCGGCACGTTCAGCAACTCCGCGGAGCAGCACCTGGGGCGGCTCCAGGCGGAGCTCGCCTACACGCCGGTCGAGCAGATCATCGCCCGCGGGCTGCACGAGTTCCTGGACGGGCTGCAGAGCAAGCTGAACCTCGTCGATCAGGGCATTTTCGAGAGCTTCTTCGCGCTCCGCCCGCTGGGCGAGCGCGGCGGCGCGGAAACGGCGCAAAGGGGGACGCAGTGACGTTTTGTCTCGGCATCAAAGTGGAGGAAGGGCTGGTCGCGATCGCCGACACGCGCGTGTTGTCGGGCAGCGAGGTGGTGCTGGCCCGCAAGGTCGCGGTGTTCCAGCAGGAGCGCCAGTCGATGTTCCTGATGACCTCGGGGCTCCGCTCGCTGCGCGACAAGGCGGTGACGTACTTTGAAGAGGCGATCTCCGACCAGGCCGACCCCTTCGACCGACTGTTCAAGGCGGTCAACGTCTTCGCCGCGCAGGTGCGCCGGGTGGCCGAAGAGGATAAAGACGCGCTCGCCAAGAGCGATCTCCCGTTCGATTTCTACGCGCTCGTCGGCGGGCAGTTCAAGAAGGACAAGGAGCATAAGCTCTACCTGGTCTACCCGCAGGGCAACTGGATCGAGGTCGGCCACGGCACGCCCTATCAGATCATCGGCTCCGCCGGCTACGGCAAGCCCATCCTCGACCGCACGCTGAAATACGACGACCCGATGCGCCACGCCCTAAAGGTCGGCTGCCTGGCGTTCGACTCCACGCGCATCAGCGCCGCCGCGGTGGATTTTCCCATCGACGTGATTCTCTACGCGCGCGACTCTTTTCGCATCGTCGAGCACCGCTACGAAAAAGAGGATCTGCTCGCCGTCTCGAGCTGGTGGCAGGAGCGGCTCCGCGCGTCGGTGAACGAGCTGCCCGCGCAATGGATCGACGCGGCCTTTGCCAAGCTCAAATCGCCCCGGGACAGCCTCGCCCGCCTGGCCAACCGCCGCAACAGGTTCAACCGCAACCGTGTTGTTTGAAATCGAGCACACGACGGTCTATTCCTACGGCCGGGCCGTTTTTCTTGGGGCCCACACGATCCGGCTCCGGCCGCGGTCGGACTTCGCCCAGCGGCTGATCGATTTCGACCTCGCGATCGAGCCCCGGCCCGC
>DASWFA010000404.1:0-12668 GCA_036394475.1 Binatia bacterium | reverse complement strand
CCGCCACTACGACGAGAAGCTCAGGGAGATCCTCAAGCACGCGGCCAAAATCTTCGCCGAAAAAGGCTTCCACCGCACCTCGATCCGCGACATCGCCCGCGCCACCGGCATGAGCCTCGCCGGCCTTTATTATTACTTCCGCACCAAAGAGGAGCTCTTGTTCCTGATCCAGGAGCGCTGCTTCGTCACGCTGCTCCAGAGGTGGGAAAAGGCCGCGAGCCCGGACGAGGACGCGCGCGTGCGCATCCGGCTTTTCGCCGAGAACCACCTGGGGTTTTTCTTCCACAACATGCACGAGATGAAGGTGATGGCGCACGAGGACGAGTCGCTGACGGGGGAGTTCGAGGAAAAGATGCTGGTCCTGAAGCGCCGCTACGTCAAGATTCTGATGGACCTCATCGGCGAGGTGCAGGGGCGCGAGAGCGGCCGGGTGATCGACGTGCGCGCGGCGACTTTCTCCCTTTTCGGGATGATGAACTGGATCTACACCTGGTATCATCCGAACCGCGACTTGCCGCTGCCGCAGCTGATCGAGCAGATGCTCAGGATCTATTTTTTCGGCATCCTGCGCGGCGGGCAGGCCGACGAGCCGTGGTTCGGCGCCGCCCAGCCGGAAACCGACAAGGATACCTATTCCCTCTGGCAGAACCTCCCTTAGCGCCGGTCCAATCAACTTCGCCTAACTTCGTTTATCGCACCGCGCTCCCTGCGGCGTACGAGAAGAGTGCGCCTCCGTCGGCGCGGCGCTCGCGCCTCGTTATGCTCGCTGCTTGAATCGGCGCAACAGACGAGACCTCACGTTTGACTCGGGCCATGTTTGTTTACTACCTTTAGGACCGTTATTTCCTTTGACATGAAAGGACAGGGAATGGTCTTCGTTGGATCGAAAGCCCCCGATTTTAATCTCAAAGGCGTTTATCGCGACAACATCGCCGATTATTCGCTCAAGTCCTACCCGGGCAAGTGGCTGGTGCTGTTTTTCTACCCGGCGGATTTTACCTTCATCTGCCCCACGGAAGTGATCGGCTTCAGCAAATCGACGGGCGCGTTTCGCGCCGAGGACGCCGAGATCGCCGGCGTCAGCGTCGATTCGCTGGAGACGCACCGCGCCTGGGCGGAAGAGCTGGGCGGCGTGGACTACCCGCTGCTCTCCGACGCGGACAAAAAGGCGAGCCGCGATTACGGCGTGCTGGCGGAAAAAGAAGGGGTCAGCGCGCGGGCGACGTTCATTCTCAATCCGACGCGGGAAATCAATTACTTCGTCGCGACGCACATGAACGTCGGGCGGAGCGTGGAGGAGACGCTGCGCGTCCTGAAGGCGCTCCGCACCGGGCGGCTCTGCCCGGCGGAATGGCGGCCGGGACAAGCCACGGGCGAATCGAGTTATAAATACTGAGCGCTGATTTTATTTTTATGGAGCTCGATGAAATTCGGCGCAAAAGAGAGGTGGTCGAGAGCCGGGCGCGCATTCGCGAGTTCGTCTTCGGCATCCAGGACGGGCTCATCAGCACGGTCGGCCTGCTGGCCGGCGTGCAGGGGGCGACGGAGAACAACCTGGTCGTGGTCATCACCGGCCTCACGTCGATGTTCGCCGGCGCGGTGTCGATGGCGACCGGGTCGTATCTTTCGTCCACCGCCGAGAAGGACATTTTCGACAAAGAGCTCCGCGACGCCGAAGCGCTGGCGGAGCGCGAGCCCTACCTGGCGGCGGAAGGCCTGTCGAACGCGCTCAGCCAGGAAGGCCTGAAGAAAGAGCAGAGCTACCGGCTGGTTAAGCTCCTGTCCGAGGAGCGCGGGTTTTTTTAAAGACGTTCCAGGAAAAAGTCTTCGGCCTGGGGACTGCGGAGATCAACCGGCCGGTCCAGGCGGCGTTGGTGATGGGGCTCTCGTTCGCGCTCGGCGCGCTGATTCCCCTGCTGCCCTACCTGCTGCTCTCCGGGATGAGCGCGCTTTACCTTTCGATCGCTCTCGCCGCGGCGACGCTGTTTTCCGTCGGCGTGTTCAAGGGCCATCTCGCCGCGCGGCCGCTCGTCTCCTCGGGCCTGGAGTTTTTTCTCATCGCCGTCGCGGCGGCGCTGTTCGGTTATCTCATCGGCCTGGTCGTGCAGTATTTTTTCCCCGGGATTTCCCTGCCGGCGGCGTGACGCCGTTTTTTTTCACCAGGCTTCGGAGCAGCGCCAGGTTTTCCACGTCTTCCTTCAGATCCTTGCCCTTGGGCGTTTCCAGGCACATCGGCACGCCGTGGAAGCGCGCGTCGTTCATCAGCAGGCGGAAGGCTCCCACGCCGATGAAGCCCTTGCCGATGTGCTCGTGCCGGTCGACGCGCGAGCTCAGCTCCTTTTTGGAATCGTTCAGATGAAACGCGGCGATCCGCTCGATGCCGACGGTCCGGTCGAACTCGGCGAAGGTGCGCTCGTAGCCGTCTTGGTCGCGGATGTCGTAGCCGGAGGCGAAGGCGTGCGCGGTGTCGAAGCAGACGCGCAGCCGCTCGCTTTTTTTCGTCGCGTCGATGATGTCGCGGATCTGCCCGAAGCGGTGGCCGAGGCAGCTCCCCTGACCGGCGGTGATCTCCAGGGCGACTTTGACCTCGTAGCCGGGGCAGGCCGCGTGGACCTCGTCGAGCGAGCGCGCGATCGTCTTGATGCCCTCCAATTCGCCCGCGCCCATGTGCGCGCCCGGATGGGCGATCAGCGCCGAAATGGACAACGTCTCGCAGCGCTCCAGCTCGTCGACGAAGGCGGCGATCGATTTCTTTCTGAGCGCTCCGTCGGGCGAGCCCAGGTTCAACAGATACGAGTCGTGCGCGACGATCGTGCCGATGCCGGTGTCCTGGCGGTTTTTCTTGAAGCCTTCGATCTCGTCTTTGCCATAGGGCTGGGACGCCCACTGGCGCGAAGAGCGCGTGAAGATCTGGATCGCGTCGCAGGCGACTTTTTTCCCTGCCAGAAGGGACTTGTCCACGCCGCCGGCGATCGACATGTGCGCGCCGAGTAGCGGCCCGTCGGGCGGCAATGTTGAATTTTGAATTTTGAGTTTTGAATTCATAATTTAAAAATCATTCGGAGAAGTGGCGCTTTTCCACCAGCGGCAGCGAGATGCTGCCGGCGCTCAAGAGCCGGTCGTGGAAGCGGCGGAGGTCGAAGCCCGCGCCGGCTTTTTCTTTTTCCCGCTCGCGGAGCCGGTTGATGATCGACCAGCCGAGCGCGTAGCCCATCGGGATTGAGGGCGACTGGCTGTACCAGTTCAAGTCGCCTTCGGCCTGCTGCCGCGGGAACTGGAGCTCGCGGACCATTAAGTCCGCCGCTTCTTCGTACGTCATCCGGCCGGTCTGCGTCTTGACGTCGATGATGATGCGGAGCGCGCGCCAGAGCCGGTCTTTGAGCATCACGAAGCGGTGCTCCTCGCTGCTCAAAAAACCCTGCTCGACCATGAGCTGCTCGCAGTAGAGCGCCCAGCCTTCGTAGAAGACCGACGACTCGTTCATCAGGCGCGGCAGCGTGCAGGCGGCGGGAATCGAATTCGCCACCGTGAACTGGAGATGATGGCCGGGGTAGCTCTCGTGCACCGAGGTGTTTTCCAGCCCAGTCCAGTTGTGCTCGCGGAGCAAATCGTCGCTGTCCACCGGCGTGACGTAATAATAGCCGACCTGCTCGGCGTCTTTCGGCGAGGGGGAGAGATAGGCGGCGAACGGTATCTCGTGGCGCTGGAACTCCGGCGTGTGCACGACCTTGAGCTCCTCGCGCGGCGGAAAGGTGACGAGTCCCTTGGCGCGCACGAACTCGCGCGCCGCCTCCATCGCCTTTTTGTAAACCGGAAGCAGCTCGCCGGCGGCGGGGTGGCGCTCCTGGATCTTCAAGGCCGCTTCCTCGATGCTTTTTCCCGGCGCGATTTTTTCCGCCAGCGCCCCGAGCTCCCGCTTGGTCTCGGCGAAGAGCTTTTCCCCCAGGCCGAGCAGCCCTTCGGCGTCGAGGCTCAAAAAATGGCGTTTCTTTAAGAGCAGATGGTAGTGCTCGGGCCCGACCGCATAGCTGCCGCGGCTTCGCGGCAGGAGATCGCGCTCGAGGAATTCCTGAAAGCTCAGGGTCGCGGCTTTTGCTTTTTCGACGGCCGCGGCGAAGCGCGCGGGCTCCTTAATGGTTTCCTTCACTCGGGGGATATCGCCCAAGGTGTCGAGGAAGGAGACGCCGCCCCGGGCCGATTCGATCGCCATGTCGGTCCAGAGGCGCGGCGGATTGGCTTCGGGCCGGCTCAGGTTGGCGATGCCCTGGGCGATGACTTTCGGCGAGCCTTCCAGCCGCGCCAGCAGGTTGCCGGCCACGTCGTCGGTCGGCCGGACCGTCAGGATGTAAAAGTGGGAAGTGCAGAGATACTGCTCGGGCGACTTTAGCCGGTAGTCTTCCTTGTTGAACTCGTAGTTGTCGAGCGCGAGGCGGCCGTCGAGCAGCGCATAGTCGATGGTCTCGTCCGGGCTCAACCCCTTGATCGAAACCTGCCGGAGCCGCTTGAAGGCGTCCTCCGCGAACGCCTTTTCCGCCCGGTACGCCTCGTCGCCGTAGTCTTTCAGCCGGTGGTCGTAGCCCGGGACGCCGTAATGGATCGCCTCGGTCGGGTGGAGCTCGAAGTAGCGCGAAAAAAAATCGGTGCAAAATTCGGCGAAGCTGGCCATTGTTTTTAATTCCCCGCGGATGCGAACATCTCGGCCGCCCGGGGCCGGCGCGCGATGTATCCCTGCTCTTGAGCGTACTGGAGGAATTTGTCGAGCACAAGGCGATTCTCCGGCGTCAGCCCGTGCGCGAACGGGTCTTTGCCGAACGCCGCTTCCTCCTCTTCGACGACGAGGACGGCGGCCGGGAGCGCCAGCCGCTTGGGATACGCGTAAGCCTTGCGGCAGGCCTTTTCGGCCGCGGCGAAGGCGCCGACGATGCTGCCGACGATCCACGGATGCTCCGCGGCCAGCGCTTCGCGCATGACGACGGTGTGCGTGATCGGAAAAATCTTCGTCTTCCTGAAATAATTCATGACCTCGCCCCGGGCGTCCGGGAAGAGGCGGCGGATGCGCCGGTCGCCGCGCTGAAAGCTCGGCGGCACATTGGGCGCGATCAGCGCGTCGAGCGCGCCTTCGAGCAGGAGCGACTCGACGTTTTTTTCTCCGACCGCGAGGCGCACGTCTTCCGGCGGCGCGAAGCCGGCGCCCTCGGGCTCGGAGGCGACCCAGGCCATGTCCCCGGGATTCACGCCGTAAAATTCCTGGAGGATGCCCCGGGTCCAGAGCCCGACGGTGAGGCGGTACTGGTCCATGCCGACCTTTTTGCCCCTTAAATCCGCCGGCGCGTGGATGTTCGACGACGCGGAGCAAAAAATATACGGCTGGACGAACATGCGCATGGGGAAAACCGGCAGCGCGATCACCGGCTCGCCTCGCAACCGGGCCATCGCGAACCAGGAGAGCGACATCTCGGCGACGTCGAATTCCTCATAGACCGGCCGCATGCACGCCTCGCCGGGCACCGCCGGGCGGAACTGGAAGTTGATCTTCTCGGCGGTCACCTGTCCGGTCAAGAGCGGGCGCGTCCGGTCGTAATCCGCCAGCGAGAACGTGAGGTTTAATTCGCCTGCCATGGGGACCCCCTCCTAAGAACGAAACCTCGGGGCGCGAGTTTTCGGCCGCGGCCGATGGGATAGTACCATGAGCCGGACCTTCCTCATCGGACGTCCGCGGCCTCTCCCTCGCGCCCCTGCGGTTTCGCAGGGAAGCCGCCCCCCGGTCTCCGAGCCCGCGCAATAGGTCGGTGATTATTCCCAGCGCCGGTCGTCGGATGCGCGGGCTCTTCGGCCCGGGCGGCGGCTTCCCTGCGTCAAGGTCGATACAGTCTTATTCTTATTTACTGCCCCGCCCCAGCGCCTTGTCCGCGAAGGCGCGGATGAAAAATTTGTCCGCGCCGCCGAGCTTTCGCGCCTCGGTGTCGAGGCGCGCCGCGGCGATGACGTTCTCGATCTCCTCGCGCGTGATCGCGATCGAGTAGAGATCGGTGAAGTGCGCGACGACTGTCCGCACGGTGGCCGGCTCGCCGTAGGATTGCTTCTTCAAGACCGCCGCGATGACTCTTTCCGGGTCGGTCTTCACGAGGTCCATGCCGCGCTTGAGCCCGCGCAGGAGGGCGACGGCGCCCTCGGGGTCAGCCTCGGCCTTCTTCCGCGTCGAGACGATCACCACGAACGGGAAGCTCTGCACGGCCTGGCCAATGTCGAAGAGCGTCGGGAAGCCCTTGCGCTCGAGCTCGATCTTTTCCATGAAGGAAAACGGCGAGGCCTGGATGCGCCCGGCCTCCAGCGCCTGCGCGCGCGCCGGGCTGTTGCCGACGCCGTAGAGAATCCTATAGTCGCGGTCGCGCGCCAGGCCCTTTTTCTTGAGCCCCTCGACCGAAGCGAACTCCGCGATGCCACCGGCGCCGGTCACGCCGACGACCTTGCCCTTCAAATCGTTCAGCGTGGCGATGCCCTTGGCGCCCATCAGGGTGTAATCGATGTACGGCTGCATGCCGCCGACGATCACGAGCGGCGCGCCCGCCGCGATCGCCCGCACCGCCGGGACGGCGGCGATGAGCGCGTAGTCCACGTCGCCGCCGATCAGCGCGGCGGTCGCGGTGGGGCCGCCGATGATAAAGACCGGCTTTACCTCGAGCCCCTCGGCGGCGAAAAATCCCGCCTCGATCGCCGCCACGAGCGGCAGCGTGCTGCCCAGGGTCGGAGTCTGGTAGGCGAAGGTGACCGGCCTGGCGTCGAGCGCGGCGCCGGGGAAAAAGGACGCGGCGGCGAGCAGCGCGCCGGCGATCGTCCGCTTCACGTCTCTCATGCGCGCGCCAACGCCGGCCCGCTACGCCAGCGGCGCCAGGCCGGCCGCGGCCACGGCCTGGCGGATGCCCTCGACGTGCTCCGGCCGGAGCGGCTGGAACGGCGGCCGGACGGTCGAGCGCGGGAAGCGGCCGCGCGCCGTCAGCGCCTCTTTTTCCACCACCCAGTGCTGCATCAGCGGCTGCTTGTAATAGATCGCGTTGGAGAGCGGGCGGATCTTATTGAAAAGGTCGGTCGCCTCTTTCATCTTCCCGGAGTGCCCGAGCTCGAAGAGCTTGGTGATGAACTCGGGCGCGACGTTGGAAAACGAGCTCACCGCGCCGTCCGACGTGGCGAAGCGGATGAGAAACAGGCTCCCGTGCGCGACCAGGAAATTGATCTTCCGCGGGAAGTTCTGGAACGCCACCCAGGCCTCCTCGTAATCGAACGACGAGTCCTTGATCGCGACCACCTGCGGCACCTTCTCGGCGATTTTCTGCAGGACTTCGACCGAGTACATGAGGCCGGTCTTGGCGCCGTAGCGGAAGACGATCATCGGCAGGTCCACCTTCGCCGCCAGCTCCTCGAAGCAGGGCACGATCAGCTCCGGGCGGTCGACCGCGCCGAAGGCGAAGTGCGGGATCGGCATGACGAGCAGGCCGTCGGCGCCGGCGGCCTTGGCGTCGCGCGCGCACTCGACCAGCTCGCGGGTGCTGAGGCCGGTGCAGCCGACGACCATCGGCAGATGCGCCGGAATCTCCCGCCGCGCCATCTCGGCGACGCGGATGCGCTCTTTGGGCGTCAGCGACTCGAGCTCGCCGGCGTGGCCGCTGATGACAAGACCGCCGATGTCGTGCGTGACGAGCCAGCGAAGATGTTTCCGGTACGCCTCCTCGTCGATCGCCGTGTCGGGCAGCATCGGCAGGTTGGCCGCGGGCAGGACTTTGCTAAAGGTTGTGAATTTCGCCATGGCTCCTCCTACTTCTTGTTGAGGCTCTCCAGAAACTGCTCGCGCTTCAGCCGCTCGACGACCGAGCCGTCGGCGAACTCCTTCGGATCATGCCGCCCAAACTCGGGCGTCTCGGCGGCGAGGTTTTCCAGGATCAGCTTCATGCCTTCGATCGTCGGGTAGGGCAGGTCGGGGAACAGCGGCACGTTGAACTCGTACTCCACCCCGGTCAAGCGCGGGTCGTCGACGCGCATGTACTTGGCGATGATCTTCTCGCTCTCGGCGCGGTTGTGCTTCATGAACCAGATCGCCTCGGTGACGGCCTTGACGTAGCGGTAGGCGGTCTCCCGGTTGGCCTCGAGCCAGGGCTCGTTGACGACTACCGAGGTCCAGGGAAAGGGGATGGACATCTGCTGCGCGGTGGCCAGAACCTTAAGCCCCTGGCCGCGCGCCTGCTCGCTCGCCGCCGCGCCCAGAAACGTATACTGGATCTTGCCCGCCTTGAGCGCCGCCAGACGGTTCGCGTCGCCGCCCAGCTGGAGCATCTTGAGATCGCTCTCGACGCTCAAGCCGTTGGAGCGAAAAAGATACCTCAGGCCCTGATGGGTGGACGAGCCGAAGCGCGAGATGCCGCCGATTTTCCCCTTCAAGTCGGCCACCGACTTGAGCTCCGGCAGCGCGACCAGATTGCTGGCCAGCACGGTCAACGGATTGGCGATGGTCAGTAGCTTGAGGCCGCGGAGCCGCGCCTCCAGAGCCGCGGGGCCGCCGGCGGCGAACTGGACGGTATTGCCGACCAGCGCCTGGACGTTCAAGGAGCCGCTGCTGATGTAGAGGAGATCGACTTCGAGGCCGTACTTGGCGAAATAACCGCGCGCCTGGGCCGCCCACAAGGGCGATTGGCTGGCGTTCGGCGCTGCGTAGGAGGCGCGGATGCGCTCGGCCGCTGGCAGCCGGCCGGGAAGGCAAAGCGCGAGCAGAGCGAGCGCGAGCAGTCTGGAGCGATAAGCCATGCGACGCCTTCGAGTTGGCATACTGCGGAAGCGCGCCGCGAGTCAAGCCGCCCTTCGCTCGTTTGAATTGCGGGGAATTGCCGTCTATAAAAACCTCGGGGAGGGATCGTCATGCCCAATCGCTGGCTTTTCAAGACCGAGCCCACGGCCTATTCGTTTCAAGACTTGACCAGGGACAAGCGCACCGTATGGGACGGCGTCAAAAACAACCTGGCGCTCAAGCACCTGGCGGGAATCAAAAAGGGCGATGAGATTTTCATCTATCACACCGGCGACGAGAAGGCGGTCGTCGGGACCGCCCGTGCGTCAAGCGGGGCTTTCCCCGAGGCGGGTAAAGACCCCAAGCTCCTGGTCGTCGCGATCGAAGCGGGCAAACCGCTCGCGCGGCCGGTGCCGCTCGCGGAGGTCAAGGCGCAGGCCCATCTCAAGTCCTTCGACCTGGTTCGCCTGCCGCGGCTGTCGATCATGCCGGTGAACGAAGAGCAGTGGCGGGCGATCGAGGATTTGGCGGAGAAATGAGCGACGAGCCCAAACACGGCCACGATCATCCCCACGGCTCCGGGCACGATCACAAAACCCGCTTCCACGACCCCGAGCACGCCGCGGAGTTCGACCGCCGGAACTCGGAGATCCGCGCTGATCTGGCGGAGAAATTGGCCGACGCGCTCGCGCTCGAGGGCGGCGAGCGGATTCTCGACCTGGCGACGGGCACCGGCCGCGTCGCCCGCCCGGTGGCGGGCCGGCTCACGACCGGCCGCATCGTGGGGGTCGATCAGGCCCCGGCGATGCTCGACGTCGGCCACCGGCATACCGACCCGATACCGGCCTACAGCCAATGCGCGGGCGAAGCCGGCGCGCTGCCGTTCAGGGCGAACAGTTTCGACCGCGCTTTTGTCTCGTTCAGCCTGCATCACTTCGGCAACCCGGAGGGCGTGGTCCGGGAAGTGCTCAGGGTTTTGCGGAACGGCGGAAAATTCGTGGTTCTCGACCCGGTCGTCAGGGAGTCCCGGGATGCGGTCGATGATGCGCTCGAGAGAAAAATCAACCAGGTGTTTCGCCGCACGCACGGCGACGAGTTCCGTTTTCGCACCGCGAGCGGCATCCAGCGCATCCTCATCAAGGCGGGGTATCGCATCGCCCGGGCCAACGTCGCGACGTACGCCTTCGACCAGGAGAGCATGGACGGCATCCCCACGGGCCCCCACTGGCTCGAGATCGCCGCGGAGCTGGAAGCGGAGGCGCCGGAGCTGGCGGAGCGCCTGAAGCAGAGCTACTTTACCTGGCACAGGCACGGCGACGCGATGCACGTGAAGGGCGGCTTCTCCTACGCCTTGATCTGCGGCCAAAAGCCCGAATGAGGCCGCCGCCGGCTTAGATAGTCGAGGGGAGCCCAGGGGGCCGGACTCGAGGCGCCGGCGCGGGGTAAATAACCCTAGAACCTCAGCCCAAAACGAGTAATATTTCCCTAACGCTTACCTTTTTACCCCCTCGATTTAGCTCGATTTTCCATAAATCTCTTTGATTTAAGCCATGCCTTCTTGGCATGGCCGTTGCTCTCTTTTTGCCTGAGAAAGGGAGGCAAGAAATGGAAAAAACCGAGACCGCCAAGACCAGCGACATATGGAAAATCGTGATCGTCGTCCTGGTTTGCCTCACCGGCCTGTTTGTTTTCCTGGTCGCGATCGCCTCGTCCGGGATGGACATGATGGACATGGAGGGTAACAACCCGGCGCTTTCCCAGCCCCATACCAAGAACCAGGCCGCCGCCGCCCCGGAAGAGGGCCAGGGGCCGGCGCAATTTCTCAAAGACTTCGAATTCGTGCCCGGCAGCGCGGTGCTGGTGGACGATCACCACGTCATGGCCATGTACCGCAACCCGGAGAAGGAATTTTACGCGGTCGTCCTGTTCAACGCCCAGTGCGACCGGACCGGCTGCACCCCGACTGAATTAATCGCTTTCTCGATCGTCGATAATCAAGGGAGGGACGTCGAGCTGGCGAAGAACCCGGCGGCCAGAAGTCCCCGGATCGGGAACGATATATAACAACCGGCGAAGCACCGAAACGACATCGGGCTCGCACAGGAGGTTGAGATGGAAAGAGGCAGAAGCAAGGTTTCGATCGGCGCCAGGGTGAAGATCAAGGCGCACCATTGGCTGCGCGCCCTGGAAGAGGGGACGGTCGTCGAGTACCAGCCCCACGCGCGCAACTGCTGGCTGGTGCAATTCGAGCACCAATATCCCGGCGGCGGGATCGACGGCGACAAGCTCTACTTCGACGAGGCCGCTTTTCTGGAGGTCAGCTCCAGGTCGGCAACCCACGTCGAAGCGCCGGCCAACGGCGCGCACAAGTTTTCCGCCGCGCCGGCGGTCCTCGACATCAATTAGTAGAAATTAAATACAGAATTCTCTCTCCGGCGGAGCGCCCGCGCGCTCCGCTTTTTTTTGGTTTCGGCTCCCATCCTCCAAAATCGGCGGCGAACATCCGCCAACACCTTGAAGCTCGCGGGCGTTATGGGTTAGGTTTGTTCCGCTCCATACGAGAGGGGGGAGAATATGACATCGGCAAAGCTCAAAAGCGCGGCCTTCATCGTTTTAATCCTGGGTTTCATCATGCCGGCGCTCGCCGCGCCCGCCGGGGCGCAGAGCCGGCCGGTCGTCATCCTGGGCGGAACGCTGATCGACGGCACCGGGCGGCCGCCCGTGGCCGACGCGGTCGTGGTCTTTCAGGACGGGCGCATCCGCGACGCCGGCAAGCGCGGGGAAGTGAAGCCGCCCGAAGGCGCCGAGGTGATCGACGCCAAAGGCAAAACCATTTTGCCGGGCCTCATCGACGGCCACTGCCATTACCGCGACTGGATGGGCGAGGTCTATCTCCATTACGGCATCGTCACCTGCCCGAACATATCGAACAACCCCGCCGACTGGATCATCGCGCAGCGCGAAGGAGTCAAGAACGGCACGATCCGAGGTCCGCGCGTATGGGCCTCCGGGAACATCATCGACGGGCCGCCGCCGGAGTGGCTCGGCGGCGGCGCGCTGCGGCGCCAGCGCACCAGCATCATCGTCAAGACGGAAGAGGAGGCGCGCCAGACGGTGCGCATGCTGGCGGAAAAGGGCGTCGACGGCTTCAAGCTTTTCGAACGGCTGACGCCGCAAACTTCCCGGGCCGCGGCCGACGAAGCGCACCGATTAGGGCGGCCGGTGTTCGGCCATTCGCTCGACATCTTCACCTCGGCGGCGAACGGCTATCAATCGGTCGAGCATTCCTGGTCGGTGCTCTACACCTCGATCCAGGACCCCAAGAAAAAGGCCGAGCTCGACAAGGCGCGCCTCCAGGGAAAGGTCGATACCGCCGAAGTGCACGTCCACATGGAGCCGGCGATGTTCGATAAGATCATCAAGGTCATGGTGGAAAAGAACGTCCACTGGAGCCCGACCTGGGCCACCTGGTTCCGGCCGCTCTCTCAGCGCGCGCCCGAGATGAAGCGGCGCGAGGTCGCGCTGTTGAAAGATCCCAATCTCCGCTACCTGCCGGCGTATCTCTTGAAAGACACCGAAGAGTTCTTCGCCAAATACGAGAGCGCGACGCCGGAAAAGCGCGAGGAGCTCGTGAAAGGTTACAAAATGCTCCAGGATTTCGTGCGCCGGTTCACGGCCGCCGGCGGCAAGATCCACTCCGGATCGGACCCCAATCACGTCGTTCCCGGCTACGCGGTCCACGCGGAGCTGGAGATGCTGACCGAGGCCGGTCTCACGCCGCTGCAAGCGATCCGGACGGTGACGATGAACGTCGCCGAGGCCTGGGGCAAGGAAAAAGACTACGGCAGCGTCGAAAAGGGCAAGATCGCCGACGTCGTGATCGTCGCGGGCGACC
>DASWFA010000403.1:0-5719 GCA_036394475.1 Binatia bacterium | reverse complement strand
GGGGATTTTTGGCCAGGCGGCGCTCGAGGACGGCTTCGAAGCTCGGGCTTTGCCGGACGATTTTTCGCTCGACGGCGAAACAGAGGTTCGCCGATCGGCCGCCCACGCCGGCGAGGCCCGCGTAGCCGCCGGGAAAGAGATGGATCTGAATGTCCCCGCCGAGGCCGGCGCATTCGCTCAGGTTCAGTTGAAACGCGACGTATTTCCCCGACTCGTCGCCCGGCGCGGCGAGGCCCAGACGGTTGGCGACCCAGGAGTTCCGCCCGTCGGCCCCGATCAACAGGCGCGCGCGGAGGCTTTCCCGGGAAGAATCTTTCTTGAGCCGCCAGGCCGCGCCGGCGCGCTCGAGACCGGACAGCCGGGAGCCCTGCTCGACCGCGACGCCCTCTTTGATCGCCAGACGGAGGAGCAGATCGTCCAGCAGGCTGCGCTTGAGGCCGAAGCCAAATACGCGCCGGCCGTTGTGCCGGGGAAAAGGCACGACCGCTTCGGCCGTGGGGGTGGACAGGAGGAAAGAGCCGATCTCCTGGTGCTCCAGGGAAGCGACCGTGTCGCGGATGCCGAGCCGGTCGAAGAGGCTCCAGCAGGCGGGATTCAAAAAATCGCCGCACAGCTTGGCGCGCGGGAACACGGCCTTGTCCAGCAGCGCGACCGAGTAGCCCCGGCGCGCGAGGAACACCGCGGCGGACGAGCCCGCCGGGCCGGCGCCGACGATCGCGACGTCAAACGGCTTCATGGCGCAAACGGATGTGGGCGATCATGCGAAACGGGAAGAGCGCCAGGACGCGCGCCGGCCCGACGCCGGCCGAGCGAAAGAGCCTTTGCCACTCTTCGACGGTAAAGGCGCGGCGCACCGAGAGCGGCGCGTCCCGCCGCGTCATGACGTTGCGGGTAAAAAGGCCGGTCAAAAGCCAGATACCGCAGTAGGCCAGCGGATGGCGCACGAGATCGCTCACCAGGAGCGCGCGGCGCGCCAGCCCCGCCCAGGCGCGCAGCAGGGCGGTGATGTCCGCTTCGGAAAAGTGGTGCAGCACCTGCGAGGCCAGGACGAAGTCGAAGGCGCCGGGCTTAAACGGCGGCTTGAAGCCGTCGCCGCGCAGGATGGAAATCTCCGGAAAGTCTCTGGTCTCGCGGCGCGCCAGCGCCGCGGCGACGGGGTCGGGCTCCAGCGCCACGATGCGCGCCGCGATGCCTCGCCGCCGCGCCCAGAGGACGATCGCGATGGGGATGTCGGCGCCGCCGGTGCCGACGTCGAGCAGGGAAAAACGGTTTTGCTCCGCGAGAGCCGCCAGGCAGCGCAGGATGCCCCGCCGCCCGCCCAGAGCGCGGTTGAGGATTTTTAGATTGTATAGCTCCCCCTCCAGCAAACGCGGCGCGTTCCCGGGCAGGTCCATCATCTCTTTTTCCAGGCTCCGCTTCATAGCACTACCGGAATGAACCTTTCCCCCCACGTGTTCCGGGAGCGAAGGCCGCCGCCCGCTCTCCGAGCCCGCGCAATGGGCCTGTGCTTATTCCCCGACGCCGGTTATCGGCTGCGCGGGCTCTTCAATCGGACGGCGGCCTTCGCCCGGGCGGCCAGAGCGAGAGAAAATCATGAAGCTCTCCCCCGCGCGACGACCAGGGCCGAATTCTTCGAGCCGAAGGCGATGCAGTTGCACAGCGCGATCTCCGCGGCGCGCGCGATGCCGCGGTTGGGGATGTAGTCGAGGTCGCACTCGGGATCGGGCTCGCGGTAATTGATGGTGGGCGGGAGAAAGCCCTCGTTCATGGCGCAGATGGCGGCGACGACGCCGGCCGCGCCCGAGGCGCCCTGGGGATGGCCGATCATCGATTTGATCGAGCTCATCGGGATATCGTAAGCCCTGGGGCCGAAGCAGAGCTTCACCGCGAGGCTCTCGGTCTTGTCGTTGAGCACCGTCGAAGTGCCGTGCAGCGCGACATAGCCCACCTCGTCCTTGGCCACGCCGCCGTCCTCCAGCGCCAGCGCCATCGCCCGCGCCGGCTCTTCCCCGCTCGGGTCCAGGCGCACCACGTGGTAGGCGTCGCAGGTCGAGGCGTAGCCCAAAATCTCGGCGTAGATCGGCGCCCCGCGCGCCAGCGCGCCCTCCTCTTCTTCGAGGACCAGCATCCAGGCGCCCTCGCCGAGGACGAAGCCGTCGCGCCCGCGGTCGAACGGCCGCGACGCGCTCGCGGGCTCTTCGTTGTGCGACGGCGAGATCACCCGCATGATGGAAAAGCCGTGCATGATCGCCGGGGTGATGGTCGAATCGACGCCGCCGGTAAGGAGATGGTCGGCGCGGCCGAAGCGGATCAGGTTGAAGGCGTAGCCGATCGCGTCGGTCGAGCTGGTGCAGCCGGTGGAGATGACGTGGCTCGGGCCGCGGAGATCGAAGCGGAGCGAGATCTCGCTCGACAGCGTGCCGATCGTCGAGCTCGAGACGTTGTAGGCGCTGGCTTTGCGCAATTGATCGCTGAAGTAGAGCCGGTACTGCTCCTCGGTGAAGTCCGGCGTGCCGCCGCCGCTCCCCAGGATCACGCCCCACGAGCGCCGCTCCGCCAGCGTCATCGACGGCGCGTCCACGCCCGCCGACTTGAGCGCCTCTGCGGACGCCGCCAGCGCCAGCGCGACCGAGCGGCCGGTGCGCTTCAAGTCCTTGGGCGAAAGATGGTTCTCCGGCCGGAAGTTTTTGACTTCGCCGGCGATGCGGCACGCGAGGGGGGAAGGATCGAAGAGGGAAATGGTAGCGACGCCGCTGGCGCCGCGCCGCGTGGCCTGCCAGAACGCCTCCGCCCCGATGCCGTTGGGGCTCACGGCGCCGATCCCGGTGACGACGACTCTCCGTAGCGGCGGCTTTCCGTTGTTTTGGCTCATCTTGACAGCCCGGGAAGGAAATAGTTTGATCTCAGTCGATCATAACATGATTAGACGCCCGAGTAAGCGCCCGCGTTTACCCGGCAACCGGGGCGGCCCGAAGGCCGCGCCGTCCAGCGATCGCTTTCGTGGGACCAGAGATGAAGCTCGTCGTCGCCGGGGGAACCGGCTTTATCGGCACGGCCCTGTTGAACAGTCTCGCCCAGCAAGGCCACGCGCTCGTCGTATTGACGCGCCGGGCGTCGCCCGCCGGCCTGCCCGCCGGCACAACGCCGATTGTCTGGCAGCCCGGCTCTCCGGGGACTTGGGAGAACGTTCTCCCGGAAGCGCTCTCCGGCGCCGACGGCGTCATCAATCTAGCCGGCGAGCCGATCGCCGGCAAGCGCTGGACCGGGGCGCAAAAGCAAAAGCTCCGCGCGAGCCGGGTGGACCCGACGCGCGCCCTGGTCGACGCCATCGGCCGGAGCCGGAGCAAGCCCGGCTTTTTGCTCAACGCCTCGGCGGTGGGCTACTACGGCCCGCGCGGCGACGAGACCGTCACGGAAGCGGACGGTCCGGGCGGCGACTTTCTCGCCCGCCTATGCCGCGAGTGGGAAGACGAAGCGAAGAAGGCCGAAGCCCACGGCCTGAGAGTGGTCCGGCTGAGAACCGGCGTCGTGCTGGGCCGGGACGGCGGCGCGCTGGCCAAGATGATTCCGCCGTTTAAACTTTTTTTCGGCGGGCCGCTCGGCTCGGGCGCGCAGTGGCTGCCGTGGATCCACCTGGAAGACGAGGTCGGCCTGATCCGGTTTTTGCTCGAAAATCCCGCCGCGCGCGGCCCGGTGAACGCGACCGCGCCCAATCCGGTCACGATGAAGGAGTTCGCCAAAGCTCTCGGCGGCGCGCTCCACCGGCCGTCGTGGGCGCCGGTGCCCGCTTTCGCGCTCCGGCTCATGCTGGGCGAGATGGCGGAGATGCTGCTCACCGGCCAGCGCGCGCTCCCGGCCGAGGCGGAAAGACTCGGCTATCGCTTTCGCCACCCGGCGCTGCCGGAAGCGCTGAGAGATATTCTGGCGTAAAGCGCGCTGTCCGGGCGCCGGCGCGGCGGAGAGGCGCGAGGGAGACGACGCGGACGTCCGATAAGGGAAGTTCGGCTCGTGGCACTGTCCCATCGGCCGCGGCCGAAAACTCGGATCGCCGGCAAAATTTAGAGCGAGGCATAGATTTTTTATGGATTTTAAAGATCGCGTCGCGCTCGTCACCGGCGCTTCGAGCGGCATCGGCCGGCGCCTCGCCGTCGATCTCGCGGCCCGGGGCGCGACGGTCGTCGGCTGCGCCCGCTCGCGGGAGCGTCTGGCGGCAACGGCCGAAGAGCTGAAGCGCTGCGGCGGCTCGTCCGAAGTGCTCGTCTGCGACGTGGGCGACCCCGACCAGGTCAAGGGCATGATCGGGGACATCATCGCCCGCTTCGGCAGGATCGACATCCTGGTCAACAACGCCGGCTTCGGCGACTACCGGAGCTTCGCCGAGTCCTCGCTCGAATCGATCGAGGCGATGACGCGGACCAACTACCTGGGTACCGTCTACTGCACGAAGGCGGCGCTGCCCTCCATGATCGCCCGGAGCACAGGCCATATCGTCAATATCTCTTCGGTCTCGGGAAAGATCGGCACGCCCAACATGGCCGCCTACTCGGCCACCAAATTCGCCCAGATCGGCCTCTCCGAAAGCCTCTATCACGAGCTCAAGCCCCACGGCATCCACGTCGCGGTCGTCTGTCCGGGCCCGGTGCGGACCAATTTTCGCCGGCTCTACGACGCTCGGGCCCCCGAGCCGCCGGCCTTCATGGTCCTGGACGCGGCCGCGGTCTCGCAGGCGGTCATCCGGGCCATGGAGCGCCGGAAATTCGAAATCATCCTGCCCAAATCCCTCGCTTTCGTTTGTTTTCTCAAGGGTTGGATGCCGGGCCTGGTTCGTTTTCTCATCTCTCAGGCCTTTCGTTCGGCCGCCGCGCGCCGTTAGCCCCCCGGGCGCCATTTTTTTACCCCTTGACAATCGAGGGGGTTTTTACTAAAAATCGCTCAAATAAAAATGCTCCTTCTTGGCCAGCTACCCCCAGTTGGCGGTATTACGAGAGTCGGGGCAAATCTGACAACGGCAGGGGTGAGGGAAAGGAGGGATGTTATGAAAAGCCGTGTATTGTTTTTGGCCTTGGCGGTCCTGATCGGGTCCGCGCTGTCCTTCTCGGTTGCTTCTTCGGCGCTAGCTCAGGGTAAATCGGAGGAGAAGAAGGCGGAGGAAGTGAAGAAGGGCGAAGAGAAGAAGAAGGGCGAGGAGAAAAAGAAGAGCGAAGGCAAGAAGAGCGACGAGAAGAAGTCCGAAGGTAAGAAGACTGAAGAGAAGAAGGGGTAACTTCTTCCTAAGCCTTTGCTCCATCAAAGCTTGCCATAACAGCCGGGCGGGGTCTTCCCTGCCCGGCTTTTTTTACCCCTTTCACGTCTCGGGCGCAGCCCTCCGCCGCGCATAAAATAAAATTGTCAGATACACCGCCGCCAGGGCCGCATAGTTGGCCGCCATGAACCGCGGCGTGGCCCAGGAGATTCCGTCGACGAAAGGCGTCGGGAACGGCCAGAGATAGGGCGTGGGAAAATATCTCAGGTTGTGCGTCGGGATATCGCAGAGGATATGCAGGCCCCAGGCGAGCCACACCCAGGGGAAGCGCCGGAGCGCGATGCACAACAGCCCGAGGAGCAGCGCCCAGACGACCAGGCTGTGCGTCACGTTATAGGCCGCGAAGAGGTACGGCGGCAGCGTCGAGAGCGGCGGCGGCCCGGACGCGCCGCCGAGCAATCGTTCGGCCAGCCACAG
>DASWFA010000402.1:0-6021 GCA_036394475.1 Binatia bacterium | reverse complement strand
GGAAAGCTCGAGGGCGAGAGCAACCAGGACGCGGTCCAGCGGGCCGAGTTCGTCATCATCGCGGTGCCGTACGAGGGGCACGCCAAGACGGTCGCGGATTTGAAAGGCCAGCTCGGCGGCAAGACGATCATCGACGCCGTCGTGCCGCTGCAAAAAGGCCGCCCGTTCGTGCCGCCCGCCGGCTCCGCCCTGCTCGAGGCGCAGACGATCCTCGGCGGCGAGGCGCCGGTCGTCGGCGCGCTGCACAATATCTCGGCGCTCGACCTGCAGGACCCGCACGCCCCGCTCGGCGACGTGCTGGTGTGCGGCGACAACGACGCCGCGAAGGAGAGCGTGATGGAGATCATCCGGAGAATCGGCGCCAAGCCGTACGACGCCGGCCCGGCGGGCAACGCCTACGTGATCGAGGGCATCACCGGCGTGCTGATCTATCTCAACCGCAAATATAAGTCGAAGCACGCGACCGTGAAAATAACGGGGATATAGGCGCCGCCGCGCGGCGCTTTCGGCCGCAGGCAATGGGGAGGGAGTGCGGCGCCACGGCGCGGATTCCGCTCGGCCGCAGGCAATGGGCTGGTGCCTTGAGGAAGTCTGCTAGCGGGTTTGATTGGACGAGTGCGGGGACGTGTCACGCGGAGTGCCAAGCACCCTAAACGTCGGGGAGCCTGCGCGTCCTGTGCCTGCGGCCTTCGGACTCCGCGCCGCGGCGCCCGGGGAGAAGAGGGGTGGACTGTCGGCAAGCGTCTAGGTTTCGTCGAGCTTCAGGGCTGAAAGAATGATGAGATGAATCTACCTCCTATTGCCACCACGACCGTCGGCAGCTTTCCCCGGCCGAACTGGCTTTCCGACCGGGAGCGGAGCGAGGTCACGTTTCGCCTCGAAGGCGAGCTCTTGCGCGAGGCGCAGGACGACGCCACGATCGCGATCCTGCACGAGCAGGAGCGCGTCGGCCTGGACCTCCTGACCGACGGCGAGCAGCGCCGCCCGCAGTTCATCAACCACGTGCTCGCGGCGATGGAAGGGATCGACCTCGTCCACCGGCGCCCGAAGGCGATCCGCCGCCGCACCGACGTCGAGCGGCCGGTGCCGCGCGTCGTCGGGCCGGTGCGCCGGCGCGCCGTCGCGGTCGTTGGCGACCTGCTCTTCGCCAAGGCGCACACGTCCCGGCCGGTCAAGATGGCGGTGCCCGGTCCGATGACCGTGGTCGACAGCACCTACGACGAGTTTTATCGCGACGAGGAGAAGCTCGCGCTGGACGTCGCCGCGGCGCTCAACGAAGAGATGCTGGCGCTCCAGGCCGCCGGCTGCGAGGTGGCGCAGATCGACGAGCCGGCGATGACGCGCTACCACGAAAAGGCCGCCGCCTACGGCGCGCGGGCGCTCGACCGCTGCCTCGAAGGCATCACGATGCCCGTGATCGTTCACCTCTGCTACGGCTATCCCGGCGGCGGCAAGCGCCAGCACGAGTACGAATATCCCGGCCTGCTCGCCCTGCTCATGCAGACCCGCATCGCCGGCTTCTCGCTGGAGTTCGCCCGCAGCGGCTTCGACCCGGCGCTGCTCGACGCCTGCGGCGACCGGCTGGTCGTTTTCGGCTGCGTCGATCCGGGCGACGCGCCGCCGGAGCCGGCGGAAAAAATCGCCGCGCGCGTCCGCGCCGCGCTCGACCACGTCGCGCCGGAGCGCCTCCTGCTGGCGCCGGACTGCGGCCTCATGACGATCGGCCGCGACCTGGCGCTGGCGAAGACGAGGTCGCTCGTCCATGCCGCCGAGGCGCTGCGCAAGGAGCTGTAGCCCTCGCGTCTCATAAAAACGCCGGCCGGATAGGACCGTTATGCTTGCATCGACCGGGATTGTCGTAGAAACTTGCAGCGAATGTCGCGCTCGATTTACACCATCGGCCACTCCACCCGGACGATCGAGGAGTTCGAGAAGCTCCTGGAAGATTTCGCCATCGGCCTCCTGCTCGATATCCGCACCGTGCCGCGCTCGCGCCACGTGCCGCATTTCAACTCGGGGCAGCTCGCCCGGGCGCTGGGGCATCAAAACATCGACTACCGCCATCTGAAGCAGTTGGGCGGGCTGCGCAAGCCGGCCAAGGAGTCGCTCAATCTCGGCTGGCGCAACCTGAGCTTCCGCGGCTACGCCGATTACATGCAGTCGGAGGATTTCCAAACGGGGCTGGCGGAGCTCGAGAGCCTGGCGGCGAAGAAAAAGACCGCCTTCATGTGCGCCGAGGCGGTGCCCTGGCGCTGCCACCGCTCGCTCGTCGCCGACGCGCTGGTCGTGCGCGGCTGGCAGGTCCGGCACATCCTCTCGACCGCCAACCAGCAGATCCACCAGCTGACGCCGTTCGCGGCGGTCGAGGGCGAGAGCGTCACCTATCCGCAACGTTGAATTTTATCTCTAAATGGCTTAGACGAAAGGGAGCAGGGAGGCCGCTATGGACCACGGAACCACGGAAAAATTTCAGGCGCCCACGGACGAGAAGACCAAGGCCGGCTACGGCATCTTTCTCCGGCCGAAGACGCCCTACGATCTCTTCATGGAAGCGGAGGGCATTCCGGTTTACCGCGAGATCGGCGTGCGCCGGGTGCAGGACCTGCCGCGGCTCCCGTGGAAGCGGACCGGCGGCAAGGGGACCTATATCCAGCTCCTCGGCACCGAGGGGCTGTGGGGCTGCTACGTCGTCGAGGTCCCCGGCGCGGGCGCGCTCAACCCCGAGAAACATCTCTACGAGGAGATTTACCTCGTCGTCGAGGGGCGCGGCACGACGGAGGTCTGGAGCGAGGGCAACGGCGGCAAAAAGCTCACCTTCGAGTGGCAGCGCGGCTCGCTCTTCTCCATCCCGCTCAACGCCACGCACCGGATCGTCAACGCCACCTCCAGCCCGGCGCTCCTGCTCGCGGGGACGACCGCGCCGAACATGATGAACCTGATGTCGAACCCGGAGTTCATCTTCAACTGCCCCTACGCCTTCAAGGACCGCTTCGATCCGACCGACGATTATTACAAGTACAAAGAGGAGGTCGAGCCCGACCCGCTGCGCGGGCTGGCGATGCGCCAGACCAACATCATTCCCGACGTCATCAACTGCGAGCTGCCGCTCGACAACCGCCGCTCGCCCGGCTACCGGCGCATCGAGCCGCACATGACGGGAAATAATTTTTATCTCTGGATCGGCCAGCACGAGAACGGCAGGTATTCCAAGGCCCACGCGCACGGCTCGGCCGCGGTCCTCGTCTGCCTCACCGGCAAGGGCTACACCTACACGTGGCCGGCCAACCTCGGGCAGCAGCCGTGGGCGAACGGCAAGGGCGACGAGGTCAGGCGGCAGGACTACGAGCCGGTGGGTCTCGTGAGCGCGGCGCCGATGGGCGGCAACTGGTTCCACGCCCACTTCGGCACCAGCAGGGAGCCGCTCCGCCTGTCGGCGTGGTTCGGGCCGAACGCGCCGGGGCGCGAGCGCGGCCGTCCGGGGGAGAAGCACAACGACTACGGCGCGATCGACATCAAGGACGGCGGCACCGCGATTCCCTACTACGACGAAGACCCCTACCTGCGCAAGGAATACGTCGAGACGCTGAAAAACGAGGGCGTCGCTTCGCGCATGGACGACGCGCTTTACCGCAAGCCTTGATATCTTTTTGCGCTTAAAATTGTCCGGGACCGTAGGGGCAGGCCGCCAGCCTGCCCCTACTTCTTTTCAGGGTGAAAAATATGCAGGCTAGCTTCAGCAACTCGGGCCGGCACATCGTCGCCGAAGACGAGATCAAGCTCACCAGCGTGGGCGTCGATATCGGCTCCTCGACCTCCCACCTCGTCTTCTCGCGCCTGGAGATGAAGCAGCAGGGGACGCGTTACGTGGTCGCGCGGCGCGAGGTCCTGAGCGAATCGGAGATCCTGCTCACGCCCTACCGCGACGATCTCACCATCGACGTGGCGGCGCTGGAGAAGTTCATCGACCGGCAGTACCACAACGCCGGGCTCAAGCGCGACGACGTGGATACCGGCGCGCTGATTCTCACCGGCGTGGCGGTCCGGCGGCGTAACGCGCGCGCCATCGCCGAGCTGTTCGCCGGCGAGGCGGGCCGCTTCGTCGCGGTGAGCGCGGGCGACAGCCTGGAGAGCACGATGGCGGCGCACGGCTCGGGCGCGGCCGCCCGGTCGGCCCGCTCCGGCGGCGTCTGCATGAACGTCGACATCGGCGGCGGCACGAGCAAGATCGCCGTCTGCGCCGCCGGCAAGGTGCGCGAGGTGACCGCCCTCGACGTCGGCGCGCGGCTCATCGTGCTCGACCGGGACGGCGTCGTCGTGCGGCTGGAAGAGGCGGGCCGCTTTTTCGCCCGGGCCGCCGGGCTCGACGCCGCGCTCGGGCAAAAGGCCGACCGCTCGAAGCTCCCGGCGCTGGCCGCGCTCATGGCCGACCGTCTCTTCGAAGCCGTGAGCCTGAAATCGCCTGCGGAAGACGACCGCAAGCTGTTCCGCCTGCCGCCGCTGGCCTACCGCGGTAAAATCGACGCGATCACCTTCTCCGGCGGCGTCTCGGAGTTCATCTACGGCCAGGACGCCGCCATGGACTTCGGCGATCTGGGCGCGCTGCTCGCGCGCGAAGTGAAGCAGCGCGTCGAGCGGCTGGGCATCCCCGTGCTCGAGCCGGCGGCGAAAATCCGCGCCACCGTCATCGGCGCGTCGCAGTACACCATTCAAGTCAGCGGCAGCACGATCTTCGTCGACCCGCTCGACGCCGTGCCGGTCAGAAACGTCCCGGTGGTCGCGCCGGACTTTTCCCTGGCGGAAGACGACATCGATCCGGCCGACGTGGAGCGCGCCATCGGCCGGGCGCTCGCGCGCCTCGACCTCGCCGACGGCAAGCGGCCCGTGGCGCTCGGCTTTCGCTGGGAGGGCTCGGCGACGTTTCAGCGCCTGCAGGCGTTCTCCACCGGCGTCGCGGCGGGCTTGAAAAAAGTTCTCGCCGCCGGCTTTCCGCTCACGCTCGTGAACGACGGCGACATCGGCGGCATCCTCGGCCTCCACTTCAAAGAAGAAATGAAGTTCGCCCACCCGGTCATCTCGATCGACGGCATCGGCCTCAGCGAGTTCGACTACATCGACATCGGCGCGCTGATCCCGTCCTCCGGCGCGGTGCCGGTCGTGATCAAGTCGCTCATCTTTCCCGCCGCCGGCGAAGCTCCGGCTTAAATTCGGCATCGAGAGTCCCGCCGTCCGGCGGAACGGATCGTCCCGCCCCTGCGAACGGCTTATCTTTCCGGCGCTTGACAACGAAAAACCCGCTTAGTAGAAAGCTGTCGACAGGTCGGTAGACAGCTTTAGGCGAAAGGCCAGGGATGAAGAGCGCCGGCAGCGAGGAAACTCTCGTCGATCAGGTCGTCCGGCATATTCAGACGGAGATCGCCCGGGACCGTCTGCGGGCCAACGAGAAAATCAGCGAGAACCGGATCGCCAAGCAGCTCCGCATCAGCCGCTCGCCGATCCGGGAGGCGTTCCGCATCCTCGAGCGCGACGGATTGATCCGGCTCGTGCCCGGAAAAGGCGCCCACGTCCTGGAGGTGACGCCGGAAGACGCGTGCGAGATCTTCCTGCTGCGCTCCTACCTGATCGGGCTGGCGGTGCGCCTGGCGACCTCCGAGCTGACGTCCCGGGAGCTTTGGAAATACCGGAACTGGATCAAGGAATTGAAGCGCGCGGCCGCGCAGTCCGATGCGGGCAGGTTTTTGGAAATCACCTCCGCCGTGGAAAAATTCTTCACCCGGCAGTGCGGCTCCGCGCGGCTCAAGCGCTTTATCGAGATGCTCGGCAACCCCTGCCTCAAGTATCGGGCTTTTCTCGCGTCGGTGCCCGGCTACATGGCGGAGGTGGTGCGGTTTCACGCCGGCATCGCGGGCGCCATCGAAAAGAACAATCCGGACCGGGCGGAGAGCCTGCGACGGGAGATCAGCGAGAAGGGCCGGCAGTTGATTTTCCGCTATTTTTTGACCCACGGCAAAAACCGCGAGCGCC
>DASWFA010000401.1:0-3400 GCA_036394475.1 Binatia bacterium | reverse complement strand
AATACTCGAAGCCGGCGCGAATGCCGCCCGGCCGCGCGTAGGCCTTGGCGTAAAACCGCCGGTCGCGCTCGGGCACCGATTGGGTCCTGTCGGCGGCGAAATCGTTCCAGAAGTGCTCCAGGTAGATCCGCTCGCGGCCGCGCACGAGCGCGAGCGGCGTCTCGCCGTAGAAATGAAAATGCCACAGATCCCGCAAGAGCCAGACGTTCTTCCAATCGCCGACGCCCGGCAGGAAGGCGTCCATCAGCGCGATCCGATCGACCTCCTCGGGATACTCGGCCGCGTACGCGTAGGCGACCATCAGCCCGATGTCGTGGCCGACGATCCCGATCTTCCGGTGGCCGAGGCGCAGCACGAGCGCGTGGATGTCCTCGGCCATGGCGGCCTTGGTGTAGCCGTCGGCCGGGATGGACGACCGGCCGGCGCCGCGCAGGTCCGGGGCGATGACGGTGCGGCTCTTGGCGAGCTCGGCGATCAGCGGGAGCCACATATGGCTCGTCTGGGCGTAGCCGTGTAGCAGCACCACCGGATCGCCTTTGCCGGCGGCGAGATAGTGCAGCTTCACGCCCGGGACCTCGGCGAAGCGGCTTTGCGGAATTAAGCCGGCCGCGGCCGGCCGGCCTTTTTTGCCTCGCTTCGCGCGGTTGTTTTGCGCCATGACGTTCTCCTTGAAGTCGGTTAATCCGCAAGATCAGATTTGCCGCGGTTTAGAAGTAAAAGCAAACCCGTCCGGACTCGGGCTTCGCCCTATTGCATGAGAACTACCGGGCCGTTTTGCCGCCGTCGGCGGCGAGATTGCAAGGCTCCGTTGTTGCTCACGCGACCGGGACCGCCGGCAAATCCAGCAGCTCGCGCTGGCCGCCCGCCATGGCGGCCGCGGAGCCGCTGATCTGCTCGTGCGGCGTGCCGAGCGGGACCGCGCTCAGCGCATCGAGGCGCGCGATCTGATCTTCGGACAGAGTGAGATCGAGAGCGCCGAGCGTGCCGTCGAGATGCTCCCGCGTGCGCGGGCCGAGAATCGGGATCACAGCGGTCGTGGACTTGGCCGCCTGGCGCAGCAGCCACGCGATCGCGACCTCCGTCGGCGACGCGCCGGCCTCTCCGGCGACCGCCAGAACCGCGTCGAGGAGCGCCGTCTCCCGCGCCGTCTTCTCGGTATGGACCAGCCTGCCGAGCCGCGTGCGCAGCCGCCCCTCGTCGTTCGCGCGATACTTGCCGGTCAAAAAGCCGCCGCCGAGCGGCGACCACAGCGCGGCGCCCAATCCCAGCGCCTCGGCCATCGGCAAAAGCTCGCGATCCGCCGTGCGCTCGGCCAGACTGTATTCGATCTGGATGCCGGCGAGCGGCGCCCAGCCGCGCAATTCCGCCAACAGATCGGCCCGGGCAACCCGCCAGGCGGGAAAGTTGGACAGACCGGCATAAATGATCTTGCCGGCGCGCGCGAGGTCGTCGAAGGCGCGCACGATCTCTTCGATCGGCGTCAGGCCATCGGCGAAGTGCGCCCAGTAAAGATCGATGCGGTCGGTCTTCAGCCGTTTGAGACTCTCCTCGACGGAGCGGAACATGTTCTTGCGGCTGTTGCCCGTCCGCGAGATGCCGCCGTCGGCGGCGGCGCCCAGCGTGTACTTGGTGGCGAGGACAAAAGAGTCGCGCTCCGCGGCGATGAATTCCCCGACCAGCTCCTCGGACTCGCCGAATTGATAAGCGTCCGCCGTATCGATGAAGTTGCCGCCGGCTTCGACAAAGCGGTCGAAGACCTTTTTCGCTTCCGCGCGCTCGGCGCCGTGCCCCCAGCGCGTGCCGAAGTTGGCGGCCCCCAACGCCAGCTCCGATACGCGGAGCCCTGTGCGCCGGCCGAAAATCTTGTAGCGCATGTCATTTCTCATAGGAATCCCGGTTTCCCTTTCCGCAACGACGTCTTTAGGCCAGGATCCGGTCGCGCAGACCGCCGTAGGCTATTTCACGGACCATCTCCTTGGCGTACATGTCATAGGGGAACCCGAGCTCGATCCGGCTGGCTTCGTCAAGCGTCTTCAGTTGGTCCGCCGAGAGCGTCAGGTCGAGGCTCGCGAGATTGTCCCGCAGCTGAGAAAGCTTGCGGGCGCCGAGGATGGGGATGACCGGCGCGGGGCGGGAGCCGAGCCACGCCAGCGCGACCTGCGCCATGCTGCGGCCGGCCTCGTCGGACACAGACTTGACGGCGGCGACGACCCGGTCGGCCCGCTGTTGCTCCGGCATAAACCCCTTCAACATGTCGTTGTTCATACGGCCCGGCTCGGATGACCCGTGGCCGTGGTATTTGCCGGTCAGCACGCCGTTGGCCAGCGGCGACCACGCGGTCACGCCGAGGTTCAGCGCTCTCGCCATCGGGATCAGCTCGCGCTCGACGGTTCGCTCGATCAGGTTGTATTCGACCTGCAAGCCGGTGAAGGGCGACCAGCCCCGCAGGGAGGCGAGCGTGTTCGCCTGCGCGATCCACCAGGCCGGGGCATCGGAAATGCCGACGTAGAGAACCTTGCCCTGGCGCACCAGGTCGTCCAGTCCCCGCATGACCTCTTCGACCGGCGTAATCTGGTCCCAGATATGGACCCAGTAGAGATCGAGATAGTCGGTCTTCAGGCGTTTGAGGCTCCCCTCCGCCGCCTGCATCATGCTCTTGCGGTGGTTGCCGGCCGCGTTCGGGTCGGTGCCCGGAAAAGCGTTGGTGTATTTCGTCGCCAGCACCACGCTCGGGCGGTGGCCCTCCATGAACTCGCCGAGAAACGATTCGCTCGTCCCGTTCGTGTACATGTTGGCGGTGTCGATGAAATTGCCCCCGGCCTCGCGGTAAGCGTCGTACACCTTTCGCGCCTCGTCCTTGGCGGCGCCCCAGCCCCAGTCGTCGCCGAAAGTCATGGTGCCGAGCGCCGCCTCGGAAACTCTGAGTCCGCTGTTGCCCAAAAGTCGATAGCGCACGTGAATCTCCTTTTTTGCCTAGGCCTTGAAGAACGCGAGCAGGTCGGCGTTGATCTGGTTTTTGAGGGTCGAGGGCATGCCGTGCGGCGCGCCCTTGTAGATTTTCAACTGCGCGTTTTTGACGAGCTTGGAAGAGAGCATGGCGGAAGCGCCGATCGGCACGATCTGATCGTCGTCGCCGTGCATGATTAGGGTCGGAACGTCGAATTTTTTGAGATCTTCCGTGTGGTCCGTCTCGGAGAATACCTTGATGCAGTCATAGACGGCCTTGAGGCCGGCCTGCATCCCCTGGAGCCAGAACGAGTCGCGCAGCCCCTGGGAGACCTTGGCCCCCGGGCGGTTGGCGCCGTAGAACGGGACGGAGAGATCCTTCCAGAACTGCGAGCGGTCGGCCTGCACGCCGGCGCGGAGCTGGTCGAACACTTCGATCGGCAGGCCGCCGGGA
>DASWFA010000400.1:0-2335 GCA_036394475.1 Binatia bacterium | reverse complement strand
TGGCGGAGTTCAGGCCGGGCGAGAGAGTCGTTCTGAAAGCCAACCCGGCCTATTGGGGCGGCGCGCCGCGGCTCGCCGGCGTCGTGTTCAAGGTCATCCCCGACGCCATCGTCCGCGTGCTGGAGTTCCGCAAGGGCACGGTCGACCTGATCCAGAATTATTTCGAGCCCGACATGCTGCCGTGGATGGAAAAAAACACCCGCGCGGCGATCCGGAGCGAGCAGGGAACCAATTTTCAGTATATCGGCGTCAACCTCGAGCACCCGATCCTGAAGCGCCGCGAGGTGCGCGAGGCGATCGCCTGCGCCATCGACCGCGACGCGATCATCCATAATATTTTAAAAGATCTGGCGCTTCCCGCGACCGGCCTGCTCGCGCCCGGGCACTGGGCGTACGAGCCGGCGGTCGCGCGGTCGAGCTACGATCCGGAAAAGGCCAAAAGACTGCTCGACCGGGCCGGCTTTCCCGACCCCGACGGCGACGGCCCGCTCCCCCGCTTCAAGCTCTCTTTCAAGACGACCAATCTCGATCTCAGGAAGCGAATCGCCGAGGCGCTGAAAGACCAGCTCGCCCGCGTCGGCATCGAGCTCGAAGTCCGGACGTTCGAATGGGGCACCTTCTACAGCGACGTGAAGAAAGGCAGCTTTCATCTCTATTCGCTCGAATGGGTGGGCGTGATCGATCCGGACATCTACTACAATCTTTTTCATTCGACGAGCGTGCCGCCCGACGGCAACAATCGCGGCCGCTACCGCAACCCCGAGCTGGACAAAATCCTGGAGCGGGGGCGCCGGACGCTCGACGTGGCGGAGCGGCGGCGGCTCTACGGCGAAGCCCAGCGGATTCTCTCCTACGATCTGCCCTACATTCCGCTCTGGTGGTGGCGCAACGTCGTCGTCATGCAGCCCGGGGTCCGGGACTTCGAGCTTTATCCGGACGGCCGGCTGACCTCGCTGAAAAAAGTCTCGCTCGCGCCGGGGCAAAATTGACGTGAAACGTTTTTTGCTCCACCGCCTGCTCCTGCTCCTCCCCACTCTGTTCGGGGCCGTGACCGTGGTGTTCCTCCTGATCCACGCCGTGCCGGGCGATCCCGTCGAAGCGATGCTGGGCGAGACGGCGTCGAGCGCCGACAAGGAGTCGCTCCGGCGCGAGCTGGGGCTGGACCGGCCGCTGGCGGAGCAGTATCTCCATTTTCTCGCCGGGCTCGCGCGCGCCGACCTCGGCCGCTCGCTGTACCATCAGGCGACGGTGGCGGAGCTGGTCTTGCGGCGCGTTCCCGCGACGCTGGAGCTGACGCTGGCGGCGCTGGCGGTCGCGTTCCTGATCGCCTTCCCCCTGGGCATCGCGGCGGCGGCGCGGCGCGGCTCCTGGAGCGACCGGCTGGCGCTCCTGTTTTCGCTCTTCGGCCTCGCCATGCCCAACTTCTGGCTCGGACCGCTGCTGATGATCGTCTTTTCGATCGAGCTCGGCTGGCTGCCGGTCTCGGGCCGCGGCGGCGTCGGCCATCTCGTCCTCCCCGCGCTCACGCTGGGCATGGGGATGGCGGCGCTGCTCACGCGGATGGTCCGCTCCGGCCTGCTCGAGACGATCCACGAAGACTATATCCGCACGGCGCGCGCCAAGGGCTTGAGCGAGCCCCGCGTCTGGCTCAAGCACGCGCTCAGGAACTCCCTCGTCTCGGTCGTCACCGTCGTCGGACTTCAGTTCGGCGCGCTGCTCGCCGGCTCGATCATCACCGAATCCATTTTCAGCTGGCCGGGCATCGGCCGGCTGACGCTCCAGGCGATCCAGACGCGCGACTATCCGCTGGTCCAGGGCTGCGTGCTCGCGATCGCGCTCTCCTACCTCGCGGTCAATCTGTTGACGGACATCTTTTACCGCCTGATCGACCCGCGGATAAAGGGCGGCCTGTGAAAATAAAGCCGGCCGCGGCGATCGGCGCGCTGATCCTGGCCGCGCTCGTCTCGACGGCGGCGCTCGCGCCGGTTATCGCGCCGCGCAATCCCAACGAGCAAAACCTCGCCGGCGATCTCGCCCGGCCGTCGCCGGACCATCCGCTCGGCACCGACAAGCTCGGGCGCGATTTGCTGAGCCGGATTATCTACGGCAGCCGCATCTCGCTTTCGGTGGGCGTCGCGACGGTGGCGATCTCCATGCTGATCGGCCTATGGGTCGGCGCGCTCGCCGGCTATCTCGGCGGCTGGCCGGACCAGCTCCTGATGCGCCTGGTGGACGTGCTGATGGCGTTCCCCGGCATCCTCCTCGCCATCGCCTTTACCGCCGTGCTCGGCCCCGGCCTGGACCACGTGGTTCTGGCGCTCGCCCTCATCGGCTG
>DASWFA010000399.1:0-4731 GCA_036394475.1 Binatia bacterium | reverse complement strand
AGAGCGCGAGCGCAGGGCGTTCCTGTTCACCCACGTCGTCGACGGACGCGGGCGCCGCTACCAGTTTCCGGTGGTCGTCGGCGCCTATGCCGCCAGCCGCGACATCTATTGTGTCGGCATGCGCGCCGCGGCCGACGAGGTTCAGACCAAGTGGGATCGCGCGATCGCCCGCCCGCTGCCGCCGCGCATCGTGAGCCGCGCGGCATGCCAGGAAGTCGTGATCGAGGGCCCGGCGCTGCAAGGGGAGGGCCACGGTCTCGACATGCTGCCGATCCCGGTCTCGACGCCCGGCTTCGACGGCGCGCCGTTCATCACCGCCGGCCACTGGACGACCAAGGACCCCGACACCGGCATCCGCAACGTCGGCAACTATCGCGGCCACTTGAAGGCGCACGACCGGCTCGGCATCTTCCCCGGCCCCGGCCAGCACGTGCTGGCGCACTGGCAGAAACGCAAAGATAGAAACCAGCCGCTCGAGGCCGCGGTCGTCGTCGGCCCGCCGCCGGTCGTCTCCTACGCGGCGGTGCAGAAGGTGCCGTACGGCGTGGACGAGCTCGCGGTCGCGGGCGGCCTCGCCGGCGAGCCGATCCGGCTGGTCAAATGCCAGACCGTCGACATCGAAGTCCCGGCCGACGCCGAGATCGTCATCGAAGGCATCCTCCGCACCGACTGGGTCGAGCCCGAAGGGCCGTTCGGCGAGTCGCACGGCTACATGCACCCGCGCATGATGAACCCGTTCTTGGAAGTCACCTGCATCACGCGGAAGAAAAATCCCATCCTCGTCTCCTGGACGAGCCAGGTGACGCCGAGCGAGTCGAGCATCATCAAGCGCGTCGGCTACGAGCCGCTCTTTCTTAAATTTCTCAAGGGCGAGCTCGGCATCAAGAGCGTCGTCAAGGTGGCGATGCACGAGCCGCTCACCAACCTCCGCAAGATGATCGTCGTGCAGATGAAAAAGCCGACCGAGGCGGAGACCTGGCGCGCGCTCATGGGCGCGGCGAGCTTTCACCCGGGCGTGGGGAAATTTCTCGTCGCGGTCGACGAGGACATCGACCCCTGGGACATGGACATGGTCATGTGGGCGATCGTCTACCGCTCGATGCCCGACAAGGACACGCAGATACTCAAGGGCCGCGAGCGCGGCCACGGCCCGCCGTTCAGCCGCGAGGACCAGCCGGTCGAGACGCGCCAGGCGGACGAATCGGCGCTGCTCATCAACGCGATACTCCGCGAGCCCTTTCCGCCGGTCTCGCTGCCGAAGAAAGAGTACATGGAGAACGCGAAGAAAATCTGGGAAGAGCTGAAGCTGCCGGCGCTCTCGCCCAAGAATCCCTGGCACGGCTACGAGCTGGGCGACTGGGACGAGGGGCTGGAGGAAGAGGCCGCGCGCGCCGTCGCGGGGGATTATTTAATCAACGGCGAGAAGCTCAAGGGGCTCAGAAAAAAAATATAGATTTTTTTCGCGGGTTCCGAAGGGCGATAAAAAAGGGGGCGGCGGAAGCCGCCCCCTTTGATTTTTACGGAGAGATCCCTCACGGAGTTTACCCTGAGCCCTTCGACCGTGCTCAGGGTAAACTCCGCCGAAGGGCCCAGGATGTCGGATTGATGTCGGATTGATGACGGATTTAGGGTCGGGCAGGCCGGGAACCATGGGCCCGGCGGGCAACGGCGCCCGCCTCCCGTGCGGCTTCGCGAAGGGGCGCGGAGCTCCGCCTTCGGACCGTTTCTTGACGGCGGTCGGAGGACGCGATAGCCTCACCGGCCGGTCGCAGAGCCGCCGGCAAGCGCCGGCAGCCTTGCTGAAATCTAAAAAGGGGAGGTTTTTTAATGACGAGAAAAACGGTATTCGGCGGCGCCGCCATCCTGTTGGGCGTCGTGTGCCTGTTTTCTTTCCCGGGTTTTTCCGCGGCGCCGCCGCAATCGGAGGAGGCCAAACAAATCGTCGCCCTGGTCGGCAAGGCGGCGGCTTTAATAGAAAGCAAAGGGAAGAGCGCCTTTGCCGAGCTCAAGAAGGACAAGAAATGGAATAACGGAGCGACCTATGTGTTCGTCGACGATATGAACGGCAACGTTCTTGTCAATCCTCCCTCGCCGGAAATCGAGGGAAAAAATCTCATCGACTGGAAGGACGCCAAAGGAAAAGCGATCGTCAGCGAGTTTATCCAGACGGCGAAAACCAAAGGCTCGGGATGGGTGGATTATTGGTGGCCCAAGCCGGGACAAGACAAGCCGTCCAAGAAGATGAGCTATATCAAGCAGGCGAAAATGCCGAACGGGGAAATGGTCGTCGTCGGCGCCGGCATTTACGTCGAGTAATCGTTGCCGCCCGGGCCGCGGCGCCCGGGCGGCGCCGGCCCGTCCGCCTTTTTTGCTTTACGCCGGCGCATAAATATATTCTCCGCTGGAAGCATCCGGAGAGATCCTTCGCGGAGTTTGCCCTGAGCGCGGTCGAAGGGCCCAGGATGACCGAAGGGCTCCGGACGACCGATGCGCTCTTTCTCTTTTTGTCAATCCTGGATTCCCGCTAAAAGCATGCGGGAACGACGGAAGAGGATCGTTCGGAATAATTTTTCCAATTCTCGCGCCGGAGCGAGAAGCGGGCAGACCCGGGCCCGGACGAAGAGCAAAACCGGCGTCTTATTTTCGTCGGGTCAAGGAACGAGCATCGCGAGGCGCGAGCTCTGAGCCGACCGAAGCGTACTCTGCTTGTACGCCGTAGCGAGCGAGGGGCGATAAACGAAGCTGGGCGAAGCTCATCGGCCCGACGCTTTGGAGCCGGGCAGGCGGAGGACGATCGGCTCGGTCGGAATCGGCGGCGCCCCCTCCCGCCTCTCGCCCACCACCCGGATCGTGATCGACGTCGGCCCCTCGAACGGGCCGGCGCCGTAGTCTCGGTCTCGATAGACCTCCGGCTTCAAGCCCTTCAGCATGAACATCGCCAGCGTGTCGGAATAGCTCTTGTACCAGCCCGTGACCGCGCCGCCGTAGAGGATCGGCGTGTCGTAGCCTTCGTACGCGCGGCGCCAGACCTCCTCCTCGGCCGCGTCGCCCAGGATCTGGCGCGCGTGGTGGAAGCACTGGCGGTAGATCGGGTCGCGGCGGAGCCAGCGGTAATGGCTCTTGGACGACACGCGGGCGAAGCGCGCCGCTTTTTTGATCGCCATCGTCCGGGCGTAGGCGGCGAGAAAGGCGCGCTGGCGGCGGTTTTTGAGCTCGGCGAAGAGGCCGCGGAGCTCCGCCAGCATCTCCGCGAGATCCGCATGGTCCCGCGCCGGCGGCGCGGCCAAGGCCGCCCGGGCCAAATTCCGATTCGGAGCACCCCGAAAGCCCGCCGCCGACGGCTTCCCGGCTTTTACTTTTCCGGCACGCTTACGCATGGTCATATCCTCCCATCGCCAAGGGTGAACTTATTTCCCGGGCCGATCAACAAAAAAATCGGCCAAAATGTCACAGTGTGGCACAGTATGACACGGGAATTTGGGGGAGGGGGGAGCCAAACTCGTATTTGGCCGGCAGGATGTGTGATTGCAAGACCTGACCCTAAATCTCTTCCGCGAAACGTCGAAGCATCGCGCGGGGAAAATGAGCGGGTTGCCTTTCGCCGCCCATATGGCTACAATGTGTACATAATGAAGGGAGTATGAAAAGTCGCGCCAAACAGGGTAAGCCGAAGTTTCGCCGCGTCGCGCACCCGCGCATCTACCAGCCGGAAGAACTTTCGTTGTCGAACGCCAAGGTCAACATACACATCCGGCTGGACGCCGATATTCTCAACCACTTCAAGGAAAAAGCCGCGCGCGAAGGCAAAAAGTACCAGTCGCTGATCAACCAGCACCTGCGGGAGACCGCTCTCGAAGAGGAGAGCCTCGAAAGCCGCGTGCGCCGCATCGAAGAGCAGCTCGGCAAAGCGGCTTCCTAGCCCGGCCGGCGCCCGGCCCCGCCGTCACGCGACCTCGAACGTCGGCCCCTCCGCGTCGTTGTCGCCGAGGAGGCGGATCACGTTCACGGCGCTCTTGTTCACCGCCAGGTAGGCGCCTTCCCACAAGACGCTGGCGGAGTCGAGCGGCTTGATCGTGACGCTCGTCACCGAGAGAAACCGCGCGGCGTCGTTCAGGCAGTCCGACAGCCGCTTGTCGCTCGGAACGAAGACCTTGCCCTGGATGCGCTGCGCATCCGTCCAAATCTCCACATCCGTCCTGATGCCTTCGGGAATCGTAGCCATCCATCCTCCCAGGTTGATAGTCCGCCGGCCGTCGAGTTTGGGATTGCCCTCTAAGGGTGCACTGAAATAGGGAGAGGATCAAGAAAAAAATCGGGGGAAGGGGGCGGGGTGGTGCGTGTGATGCGGGAATTTGGGGAGACGGTTTAGACAGAAGGGCGATTAACCCGCCTGAGAATAAATATTACGGCCGCCGCGCCCGCGGCTCCGGCGCCGATCCAAAACCATATGTCGTCGCGCGGCGCGGCGAATTTCGCGGTGCCGATGCCGAGGACGATAACCGAGAAGGCCACGAGCCCCACCCAGTCGTGAGCCGTTCTTCTCATAGCGGAGGCTTATATACCCGAGGGGTTTTTCTAACAAGAGCGGGCCAGGGGTGGCGTCCTCTCTAGGGTGCTCCAATTTCTCATTGCATTAGAGCAATGGCCTCATTTATTATAGGCGCGATTCCGGGAGTTTGTTTTGAGCTATCTGATTAATGAAAGCCGAAAGGTGAAACGTTCGCCGCTCAC
>DASWFA010000398.1:0-9174 GCA_036394475.1 Binatia bacterium | reverse complement strand
AGCAGCCGCCGCAAAAAGGGGAAATGAAAGGCATGGGCGATACGTCGATGGGTGGGATGATGAAGGAATGCTACGAACACCATCAAGCGATGACAAAGTCGATGGACCAGATGGGTAAAACACTGGGAGACGCACAGCAGTCGAACGATCCCGCCAAGATGAAAGCAGCGATCGGTCAGGCACAGAAACAGCTCGCGAGTATGAAAGAGCATATGAGTATGTGCGACAACATGATGAACATGCAAAATATGCCGGGCGGCATGATGAAGGGCACCTCCAAGTAATTTTCTGTGCTCTGTGAACGCTTGGAGAATTGACTTTTGCTCCGCGGCGGGCGAATCTATTCTCTGCCGTCGCCATTGCAACGATCCGCATCCTCATCGCGGCGCTCCTGTGGGCGCGGCGGCACATCCATGATCGAGCGGGAAACCATCGGCGCTAAAAGGGAAAGCCGGGTCCGGCTCGGCCCCCTGGTCTGGGTCCTCCTTTTCGCCGCGCTGGCCCTGCCGGCCTACTTCCTCGCCGGCCGGATGCTCTTCCCGGACAAAAAAGCCGCCGCGCCCGCCCGGCCCGATTACTTCACCCGTCTGCTGATCGAAAAGCCGTCCAAGGCGACGGCGGCCCCCGGCTTCGCCCTGCAGGACCTTTCCGGCCGCCGCTTAAGCCTCGAGGATCTCCGGGGCAAGGTCGTCTTCCTCAACTTCTGGGCGACCTGGTGCGTCCCCTGCCGCGCGGAGATGCCCTCGATGGAAAAGCTCCAGCGCGAGTTCAAGGACCAGGGGCTCGTGATCGTGGCGGTCGACGTCCGGGAAGACATCATCGACGTGCGGCAGTTTTTCGCCGAGCACGGCCTCAGCTTCACCGGCCTGCTCGATCTCGACGGCAAGGTCGGCGCGGAGTACGGCGCCTGGTCGCTGCCGCTCACCTATATTATCGACCGCAAGGGAGAATTCATCGGCAAGGCGATCGGCGACCGGAAATGGGACAGCCCGGCGGCGCGGGCTTTTTTTCGCGCGCTTCTCGGCGAAGAAGATCAACGCCGGCCCGGGGCCGGTTGATCTTGCCGGAAGGGATGGGTAGAGTACGGTCCTATGGCGATTGCCACTATCGAAGAAGCGATCGAGGATATCCGCCGCGGCCGGATGGTCGTCCTGATGGACGACAAGAATCGGGAAAACGAGGGCGATCTCTGCATGGCGGCGGAGAAGGCCACGCCCGACGCGATCAACTTCATGGCCCGCTTCGGGCGCGGGCTCATCTGCCTGACGCTCACCGAAGAGCGGGTGCGCCACCTGGGGCTGCACATGATGGTGTCGGAAAACACCTCGCCCTTCGGCACCGCCTTTACCGTCTCGATCGACGCGGCGGAGAACGTGACCACCGGGATCTCCGCGGCCGACCGCGCGCACACCATTCTCGCGTCGGTGGCCGACGCCGCCGTGCCGGAAGACCTGGTGACGCCGGGCCATCTCTTTCCGCTGCGGGCCAAGGACGGCGGCGTGCTGGTCCGCGCCGGGCAGACCGAGGGCTCCGTGGACCTGGCGCGCCTGGCCGGGCTCAAGCCCGCCGGCGTCATCTGCGAGGTCATGAACGACGACGGCACCATGGCGCGGCTCCCCGACATCGAAAAATTCGCCGCCGAGCACAAATTAAAAGTCGTGACCATCGCCGATCTGATCCAGTACCGGCTGCAGAACGACTCGCTCGTCTACAAGGTCGCCTCCGCCCGCCTGCCGACGAAATTCGGCGGCGATTTCCGCGCCGTGGTCTACAACACCCACGTCGACCCGAGCGAGCACCTGGCGCTGATCAAAGGCGAGATCAAGCCGAGCGACGAAACCCTGGTCCGGGTCCATTCGAAATACATTCCCGGCGACGTCTTCGGCTTCGAGTTTCTCAACACCGGCGCCGTGATCCAGCGCTCGATGGAGATCATCGCCCGGGAAGGCAAGGGCGTGATCCTCTACCTCCAGACCGAGGGCAAGGAGCTCCGGCCGTCGCGGCGGAAGTATCCGACCGTCGGCGGCAAGAGCCAGACCGACATCAACCCGTCGTTTATCTACCACGCGGATTTCCGGGAATACGGCATCGGGGCGCAGATTTTGCGCGATCTCGGCGTGCGAAAGATGCGGCTGCTGACCAACAACAAGAAAAACCTGGTCGGCCTGTCGGGCTACGGCCTCGAGGTCACCAGCCTGATCCCGATCTCGTCCGAGACGCCGGAAGAGAGCCGGCCGGCGGCGCAGGGCGAGCCGCAACGGTAGCCCGGCCGGAGCAGGAGAGGCAAGATGCCGATATACGAATACCGCTGTCGCGGCTGCGACAAGACTTTCGAGGAGCTGGTCCGCTCGGCGGGCGCGGCGGTCGCCTGCCCTGCGTGCGCCAGCCCGAAGGTGGAGCGGCTGATGTCGGTCTTCAGCTCGGGGCGGGATATCCGGAGCCTCGGCGGAACGGCCGCGCCGTCCGGCGGCTGCGGCTGCAACCCCTCGACCTGCGGCTGCAATTGAAAAACAGGAATTCGGAATTAGGCATTAGGAATCGGCGAATCCAGCCCCAATTCCCAATCCCTAATCCCAAATTCCTATTTCAGTCCAGCTTCGGCGGTGTCAAGTAATCGGCAAGATGCGCCCGCAGGTTCTTCAGCGTCACTTCCAGGTTGGGGAAGAGCCGCTCTTCGATCATCTCGTTGTTGACCCAAAAATCCAATGAAGGGCCTTCGGTAAAGTTGACGTCGAGCAGCCGGGCGCCGACCGGCTCGCCGGTGATGAGAAGCCGCACCGAGTAGCCCGCGTCGATCAGCAGGGCGCGCGCGTCGGCGGGCAGCGCCAGGCTGTTTTTAATCTTCGCCAGCCTGTCGGGCGGGTAGGCGCCGACCCCGAGAGACGCGTAGTTCCATCCGAGCGGGGCGTGGGCGAGGTCCTTCAGCGTGCGCGGATTGATGTCGACGACGTTCCGGACCGCCTGCTCCTGCTTGTAGTCCTTCAAGAGCTCGTAAGTCCATTTCTCGATAATGCCGCGGCCGAGCGCTTCGGACTTCTCGCGCTCCTTGACCGGCCCCCGGTCGATCCACCACTTCGCCTCTTCGGCCGGGGCCGGCTGCGGGGGTTTTTCGTCAGCCATTGGTGAAAAATTTACTCCCGCCGGGCGGGCCTGTCAACCCAATATAACGGCATAAACGGCGGCATCTTAATCCCTATCAGGTATTTTCTCCCGCTCAACTCAGGGTTTCACCTGATTGTTGATAAACCTCTTCTATCTTACGCTTGCCGTGCAATCTGGCGGACACATATCGGGGAAACAGCTTGAGGAGGTCGCCGATGCTGCACAAATTTCGCCAGCCGAGAGGCGGCATGGAAGCCTGGCACTTTATGGAAGACTGCGCGGATTGGCCGGGGGGCGACTTCGTCGAGCGGCTCGACACCCCGCCGATCTCCGAAGTTTGCGAAAAGTGCATCGAGCTGAGCGCCCTTCAGTACACCGACGCCTCCCTCGGACTGGGACGGGGCGACCGCCGCGCGCGGCCTCGCGCCGCCGTCAAATCTTAAAATCGTCCAGGGTGTTCGGCGCGAACAGGCTTTTCAAATCGGGCCGCGTCTTGATCAGCCCCTGCTCGTGCGCGTACTGGACCAGAGTCTCCAGCACGTGCCGGTTCGCCTCGAGCCCGTAGGGCCAAAGCTCGCCCCCGCCGAACAGCTCCCTTTCCTCTTCCATCTCGGCGATCGACCAGGCGAGCATATATTTCAAGGCGGAAAATTCGTACATCGATTCCTGGCACAGCCGCTTCGACTCGGCAAAGGCCTTGACCAGGCTCTGCGCCACCCAGGGATGCTTTTGGTAAAAATCCTCGCGCAGCGCGACCGTGTGCATGATGGGAAAGATTTTCGTCCGCCGGTAGTAGTCCTTCTCCACGTTGGGGAAATCGGGAATCAGCCGCCCCACTTTGGGCGAGCGGCGGACGAACGGCGACGGCATGTGCGCCGAGATCATCGCGTCGATCTCGCCGCGCTCGAGCATGGAAGAGAGCGTCTGGTCCGGGCCGATCGGCCGGATGTCGATCGACTTCGGCAGGTCGTGGCGGATCTTGTCCTCGCGGCCCGGATGCTCCTCGCCGCCGGTGAACCATTTCATCTGCTCGGGCGCGACGCCGTACTCGTGCTGTAAGATGCCGCGCGCCCAGATCGCCATGGTGATCTGATACTCCGGCACGCCCACGCGCTTGCCGGCCATGTCCTTGGGCTCTTTGATGCCCGCGCCGGTGTTGATGTAGATGCAGGAATGGCGGAAGGCGCGCGAGGGAAAGACCGGTATGGCGATGAGCTTGGGCAAGCCCTTTTCGCGCGCCATCAGGTACGAGCCCATCGACAGCTCGGCCGCTTCGAACTCCTGGTAGCGCAACATGCGCCAGAAGGTCTCTTCGACCCGGAGCGGCAGATAGGTCAGCTCCACGCCCTCGACCTCGACCCGCCCCTCCTGCAGGGCCCGGGTGCGGTCGTAATCCCAGCACGCCACCGTGAGCTTGATCTTGCTCATTTTTTCTCCTGAACGATTTTCCCGTCAGCCGGGTTCTTTTACCCCGGCGAGAAATTGCGCCGCGCCGACGACGAACTGCTCCCGGTCGTTCGCGAGCACCACGGCGGGCTCGCCCGACGCGAGCGTCGTGTGACGCAGCACAGTATAGCGCCGGCCGCGAAAATCGACTTGGCGGCCGATGGGATATTGCCGCAGGCGCAAATGGTCCGGCAGCGGCTCGATCTTTTCCATCGCTTCGAAACCCATATCATATCGCCGATGAAAGCTGAAATAAGCGCGCCTTGCCGGTATAATTGACAAGCCGATGGCCCGAGTTTAAAGTCGCATCAATGGCAACGCGGGCAACGCGGGCAACGCGCATCGCCGTCATGGGGACGGGCGCCGTGGGCGGATATTTCGGCGCGCGGCTCGCCGCCGCCGGACAGGACGTCGCGTTTATCGCGCGCGGCGCCCACCTCGCGGCGCTCCGGCAAGACGGCCTCAGGGTAAAAAGCGCGAGCGGCGATCTCAACGTGCGCGCGCTTTTTACCGACGACCCGGCCGACGCCGGCCCGGTCGACGTCATTCTGGTTTCGGTTAAATCCTACGATACGGAAGAGGCGGGGGCACAGCTCGGGCCCATGGTGGGCGATAAGACCCTGATCCTTTCCCTGCAAAATGGGGTGGACAATCCCGACAAGCTCGCCGCCCGCTGGGGGAAAGAGCGCGTCCTCGCGGGCGTGGTTTATCTCGGCGCCCAGCTTGCGGCGCCGGGAACCATCGAGCACAGCGCCGGCGGGCGCATCGTTTTGGGCCCTCTCGACGGCTCGGCGAGCGAAGCCGCGAAGCGCGCGGCCGAGATTTTCTCCGGCGCCGCGATTCCCGCGACGGTAAGCGCCGAAATCCGGAAGGTCCTATGGACCAAGCTCGCGTGGAACGCGCCTTTTTGCGCGCTCTCGTGTCTCGCCCGGGCGACGGTCGGGGAAATTCTCGCCTCGGATGCGCTCAGCCGGCTCGCCGCCGGCTGCATGGAAGAGGTGAGGGAGGCGGCGCGCGCGGCGGGCGTCGAGCTCGGGCCGTCGATCGTCGAGGAGACGTTCCAGTTTTCACGGGGCCTCGGCGGCTTCAAGCCCTCGATGCTGCAAGACCTCGAGGCGGGAAAGCCGCTCGAATACGAGGCGCTGAACGGCATCGTCGTCGGCCTGCTCGCCCGCGAGGGGAAAAAAGCGCCGATCAACCAGGCCTGCCTCGCCGTGCTGGAATTTTTAGACCGGCGGATTCGCGCGGAAAGACATCCATGAAGCAATGGAAGCAAGGGCTCCGACTCCTGCCCGTTTTGCTGCTGCTCGCTTTCGCCGCCGCCGCGCGCGCGGCCGAGGAGAAAGACGGCGCCCTGGAGACGCGCGGGCAGTATATTTTTCACCTGGCGGGCGGCTGCGTCTGCCACACGCCGCCCAAGGGGACGCCCAACGCCGGAGGGCGCGAGTTTCCGCTGCCGCTGGCGAAGCTCTACTCGACCAACATAACCTCCGACAAGGATACCGGCCTCGGCCATTGGTCGGACCAGCAGATTCAAGACGCCATGACGCGCGGCCTCAGCGCCAACCGCGAGAAAATTTTGCCCGCGATGCCCTATCAGGCCTATTCCGGGATGGCGGAGCAGGACTTAAGAGCGCTGGTCGCCTATGTGCGGACTTTGAAGCCGGTCCACAAGGAGACTCCGCCCCTGAAGACGTGGGTGCCTTTTTACCGCCTGATCGCGAACTCCGTCTGGGCGCGGCTCGCCGGCAAGACTTTCACCGCGCCGCGCCGAGCGCCGCAAGGCGGGGTCGAGCGCGGGCGCTACCTGGTCGAGCACGTCGCGCTCTGCGGCGACTGCCACACGCCGCGCAACCGCCTGGGCATTCCGGAGCCGTCGCTCTATCTCGCCGGCAGCAAGAAAAAACCGCCGCTCAACGCCGAGGTGTCGAACATCACTTCGGACAAAGAGACCGGCATCGGCGACTGGAGCCGCGACTCGATCGCCGACCTGCTGCTGACCGGGGCCAAGCCCGACTTCGACAACGTGCAGGGGCTGATGGCCGAGGTGATCGAGGCGGGCTACAAGCACATGAAGCGCGAAGACGCGCTGGCGATCGCGGACTATTTAAAGACGGTCAAGCCGGTGAAGAATAAGATCGAATAGCGCGAAAGGGGGCCCCCTATGGCCGGCGGCTATCGGATCATCGACGGCGATGGGCATCTGCTGGACGGACCCGAGCTCGTCTACCGGCGCTACCTGCCGGAGAAGTTTCGGAGCCGGACCGGCCCTTTTTTCCTCCAATTCGGCTGGGACATCCGCCTGAACGGGAGTCTCGGAAAGCTCGACGCCGATCCCGACACCTACCGGCGCGACATCGACGCGGAGGGCATCGAGCTGATGGTCGCCTATCCGAGCCCGGCGCTCTCGATCGGCCTGGTCCGGGAGTTCGACCTGGCGGCGGCGCTGGCGCGCGCCTACAACGACTGGGCGCGGGATTTCGGCCGGGCCGTGGACGGGCGCATCAAGGCGGCCGCCGTGATCGCTCCCCAGGCCGTGCCGGAGGCGGTTGCGGAGATCCGCCGCGCGGTCACCGAGCTCGGCGCGGTCGCGGTCATGATGCCGACCTACGTGAGCCCCGGCTTCGATCTCGGGCAGCCCCAGTTCGATCCGATCTACGCCGAGGCGGAGGCGCTCGGCGTGCCGGTCGCGTTCCACGCGACGGCCCAGGTGTCGCAGGGGGCGCAGCGCTTTCACAAATACATCGGCGTGCACATGGTCTCGCACCCGTTCGAGCAGATGATCTCGATCATCTCGGTCATCTCCAACGGCGTGCTCGACCGGTTTCCCCGGCTGAAGGTCGCGTTCCTCGAGGCGGGCGTCGGCTGGGTGCCCTACTGGATGGACCGCTTCGACGAGAAATACCATAAACGCCGGGCCGAGATGGCGCCGCTCAAGATGCCGCCGAGCGAGTACATTCGGGCCAACCGCTGTTTCTTCACCTGCGAGGGGGAGGAGTCGGCGCTCGCTTTCACGATCGAGCGCTTCGGCGACGACTGCATCCTCTACGCCTCGGACTATCCCCACTGGGACACCGACTGGCCGAACACCTCGCGGATGATCGTCGAGCGCAGCGACATCAGCGAGAAGAGCAAGGAAAAGATCCTCGGCCTGAACGCCCTGTCGTTCTACGGCCTCAAGTGAGGCGATGAAATGAAGCCCGGCAAACGCCCGCCGCTTTTCCTGCTCGGTCTTATCTTTTCGGCCGCGCTCGCCCGCGCCGCCGGCGCCGCCGAGCCGGCGCCGTTCCCCAAACCGGAGAAGAACCGCCTGGAGGTCGCTATCGCCGCCTGGGGCTCGACCACGCTGCCGCTGCTGGTGGCGCAGGACGCCGGTTATTTCGCCCGCCACGGCCTCGGCGTGTCGATCACCCAGGTGAGCGCCAGCGCCGCCGTGCAGGGCGTCGTCTCCGGCGCCATCGATATTTATCAGGGCGGGGCCGCGGCGATCGCCGCGAGCCTGGCCGGGGCGGACATCATCTACGTCGCCGCCGCCGTGGACCGGAGCTCGCTCGTTCTGTTCGGCCAGAAGGGGCTCGGCGCCTTCGAGATGCTCCGCGGCAAGTCGGTCGCGACCACTTCTCCCGGCGCCTTCGGCGAGATCGCCGTCCGCATGACGGCGCGGAAATACGGCATGGAAGTCGGCCGGGACTTGAAGCTTCTCTATCACCGCAGCACGCCCGAGGCGCTGGCGACTTTTCTCGTCGGCAACGCCGAGGGGCTGGTCATCACGCCGCCCCAGACCGAGATCGCCAGGAAGCAGGGCTACCCGGTGATCGTCGATTACTACAAGGACGGGCTCAAGATCATCGGCCCCGGCACGGCGGTGACGCGGGAGTTCGCGCAGAAATATCCCAACGCGCTCAAGGCCTATCTCCGGGCCTACCTCGACGGCCTCAAACGGGCGCTCGAAGACGAGGAGTTCGCCAGGAAGGTCGACGCCAAATACGCCAAAATTTCCGATCCGCAGATGCTGAGCGAGAATTATCAGCAGGGCGCGCGGGTCTGGAACAAGGACATGACGGTCGATCCCGCCGCGATCCGGCTGGTGCTCGACGATTCCTCGGACCCCAAGGCGAAGAGCGCCGACCCGAAGAGGTTCTACGACAACTCGCTCGTCGAGGCGGTGAACCGGGATTACGCCGCGAAGCTTTTCCCGGGAGCGATGAAATAGGACGAACGCGGCCCAATGACCTGGTCCGACGACACCTACCGATGCTCGCGCTGCGGCGAGACGCATCAGGGACTCCCGATGAGCTACGGCGCGAGCGCGCCGACGCTGTGGTTCGCGATTCCGCCGGCCGAGCGCTCTTCCCGGGCCGAGCTGTCCGACGACCAGTGCATCATCGACGACTATTACTTCCTGCTCGGAAATATCCCGCTCAAAGTCCGCGACACCGACAAGTCGTTTTTATGGATCGCCTGGGTTTCCCTCGCGGCGGCGGATTTCGTCCGCGCCGCGGAGGTCTGGGACATGCACGGGAGGGAGAGCGAGCCGCCCTATCCCGGCCGGCTCGCGTCCGCGCTGCCCGGCTATCCCGACACGCTAAATCTGAAAGCCGAAGTTTACACCCGGCCGGTGGGCGA
>DASWFA010000397.1:0-4767 GCA_036394475.1 Binatia bacterium | reverse complement strand
GTACTGGACGCTGCCTTCGAGCATCCCCGGGTCCGTGACTTTGGAGTATTTGGCGATGATCTTTTTATATTCCTCCTTATTGGCGTGCATGAAATGGACCGCGCGGCCGTAGGCCCGCAGAAACGCCTTGGCCTGCGGCCGGTGTTCCTTCAGGAACCGGCCGGTGACGCCGATGCCCACATGGACGAAAGGGATGTCTTCCTTCGCCAGATTGGCGAGCATCTTCATGCCCCCCTGCTGGGCCAGGTAGCCGATCGGGTAGGACATCGGCGCCGCGTAGATCGACTTTTTCGAAAGCGCCGCGGCGATCGCCGGCATCTCGCCGATCTGCAGGATCGGGACGTCGCGCCCCGGCTCGAGGCCGTATTTTTTCAGAAACATGCGCATGGAAAAATCGGTCGAGGCGCCGTAGCGCGTCACGCCGACCGGCTTGCCTTTCAGATCCGCCACGCTTTTGATCTCCGGCGCGGCCATGATGTAAAAGGCCGCGACGTTGATGACCGCGCCCATCGCTATCAGGTCGCCGCCCTGAAGGCCGATGTCCGCGATCACCTGGCTGTTGGCGGTCGAAAACGATACGTCGCCGGCGAGCTGCGCCTGGGCGATGGTCGACGAGCTGGCGATATAGATGAGGTCGGCGTCCAATCCCTCCTGCTTCAAAAACCCGCCGTCTTTGATCACCCAGTAAGGCGAGTTGAGCGCGCTCACGGCGGACCAGCCGACGACGAGTTTTTCGGCTGAAGCGATGCGGGGCGGCGCAGCGGCGGAGAGAAAAACGACGGCGAGCAGGAGGAGGCGGATCCTTTTCATGTGCTCTCCTCCCGGCGCTCGCGGTACCAGCCGAGCGCCTCCATGAGCGGCCGATCGGTCATGGTGAAAAGAATCGCCGGGCGGTCGTGGCGGTTCTCGTGCCGGTGCGGGTGCCAGAGCGGCGCGACGAAAGAATCGCCCTCTTCCCAGTCGTAGAGGGCGTCGCCGATGACCGACGTCCCCGCCCCTTTGAAGACGTGGTAGATGGTCGAGCTGGTGTGCCGGTGCGCCAGCGTTTTCTCCCCCGGCCGGAGCATCTGGATCGCGCAGGAAAAAGTCGGGAGCGTCGGCCCGCCGGTGAGCGGGTTGACGTATTCGAGCACGATGCCGTCGCAGGGGTCGCCGGGCCGCTCGCCGGCGTTTTGGAGGGCCCGCTCGGTGTCTTCCCAGCGGTAGACGTAGGGCGGCGGCTGGACGGAGTCGGGCCGCACCCAGCTCGGACGCAGCGGCCCCAGCTCCGCGTACGAAGTCCCCTCCGCCCGCGTGATCGGCTGCTCGGGCGCGCCGTAGGGCTCGTGGAAATCGACCTGCAGCGTCCGGACGAGCGGCGAATCGAGCACGTCGAGCCAGGTGAGCGTCTCGTTCGATTCGTTGACGTGGTCGTGCCAGGTCCAGTTGGGCGTGGTGGCGAAGTCGCCCGCGCCGATCTCGAACGACTCGCCCTCGACGATCAGGCGGGCGCCCCGGCCCCTGGTGATGAAGCGGATCGCCCCGGCCATGTGGCGGTGCGCCGCCGCGCGCTCGCCGGGCTTCAGCATCTGGAGGTTGAGCGTGAGCGTGTGCGTGGTGCCGGTCGGGAGCTCCGGATGGCTCATCTGGATGACCCGGCGGAACGTGTCTTTCATGCCGACGACCTCGCCGGCCTTGCCGATCAGCTCGTAGAGGTCCTTGCCCTTCCAGAGGCACGGCCCGAAGGTGGAGACCGGCTCGCGGGCGACCTCGCCCCGCTCCGCCTGCCAGTAGCCGCGGAAATTTTTCTTCTTTAATTCCTCGTTGAAGGCCTTCAGGTCCGCCATGGCTTTATCCGTTCACAGTCCGTAGAGCCGGGCCGCGTTCTCGCCCATGATCTTCGCCATCAGCGGCGGCGGGATGTCCTCGCGCCGGGTGAGGCTCGAAATGGTGTGCGGAAACTTGGAATCGGAATGGTTGTAGTCCGACGCGAAGATGAGCCGGTCCGCGCCGACGTAACCGGCGACGAAGGCGATCGTGCTTTCGTCCGGCTCGAAGGCGTAGTAGAGCTGCTCGCCGCGCATGTATTCGCTCGGCGGCTTCTTGAGCCACGGCACCGTCGGCTGCAGGTATTCGTAGTGCTCGTCGAGCCGCTCCATCCAATAGGGCACCCAGCCGGCCCCCGCCTCCATGAAGGCGACCTTGAGCCGGGGAAATTTCTCCAAGATGCCGCCGACCACGACGCACAGCACCGCGATCATCTGCTCGAACGGATGCGCCATCGCGTGCGTGTAGAACGGATGGTCGAAGCGCTCGGTGGCGGCGGGCACGCCGTCGCCCGCGCCGACGTGGACGCAGACCGGGACCTGGAGCCGCTCGGCCTCGGCGAAAAACGGCTCGAGGTCGGGATCGTCGAGATTTTTCCGCGAAGCGGAGGTCGGGGGCGTCGCGACGGCGACAAAGCCGAGCTGCTTCACGCATCGCCGCAGCTCTTCGACCGCCGCCGTAGGGTCCTGGATCGGCACTAACGCGACTGCTTTTAGCCGGCGCGGGTCGGCCTTGCAGTAGCCGGCGAGCCAGTCGTTGTAAACCCGGGAGATGGCCGAGGCGAGGTCTTTGTCCTCGACGAACGGCAGGCTCAAGAACGGGCTCGTGCCGAAGAGAACCGCCGTGTCGATGCCTTCGAGGTCCATGTCTTTGAGCCGCTGCACCGGGTCTTCCATGCCGGTGGTCTCGGTCTGCGTGCGGCTCCGCGGCGCGCCGACGAAGCTGCACGCCTTCCCGACCGGCTTGGGGGTCAGCCTGCCTTCCATCATGATGAATTCGATGCCCCGGTTGTCTTTCACCAGACGCGGGGCGCGGGACTTGAAAGACTCCGGCATCAGATCGCGCCAGGGGAGATTTTTGTCCTGGACGTGGCCGTCGGCGTCGATAATACGCATGGTTATACTCTCTGCGAGAAAGCTACCACCGGGGTTCCGAGGGTGTCAACCGGCATGAATTTCTCCGTATGGAAGTCTCTTGAAGCCTCATAAAGATTTCAATCGGAGAGATTCTTCGCTGCGCCCAGAATGACATTCCAATTCTTGTCATCCGGAACAAAGTGAAGGATCTCTCTTTTACGCTTTCGAAAAGAGTTGAAGATCGGGGATCGAAGCGCTACACAGGGCCATGTCGCTCGCCTGGATGCTCACGGTCCTTTTCGCCGCGGCGCTGCACGCGAGCTGGAACGCGATCATCAAGGCGGGGAGCGACAAATTCAACGACACGGTGCTGGTCGCGATCGGCGCCGCTCTGTTCCCCGGCTTTTTATTGCCGTGGCTGCCGCTGCCGGCGGCGGCGAGCCTGCCCTATTTGATCGCCTCGGTCGCCGTCCACTTCGTTTACTTTTCGCTCGTCGCCCTCGCCTACCGCGCCGGCGATCTGAGCTACGCCTACCCGCTGATGCGCGGCGTCGCGCCCATGTCGACGGCGCTCGCCGGCAGCGTGATCATCGGCGAGCCGCTGACGCCGGGCGGGAAAATCGGCGTGCTGCTGCTGTCGTGCGGCATTCTCGCGCTGGCCGCCGACAGCCGCCGCGCGGGAAAATTCGCCGGGCTCCAGACGGCCGTCGCGCTCGCCAACGCCGCCGTCATCTCGATCTACACGCTGGTCGACGGCATCGGCCTCCGCCTGGCGGACGGTCCGATGAGCTACATCTGCTGGCTGCTTTTTTTGACCGCGCCGCCGCTGGTATTATTTTCCCTTGTGACGCAGCGCGGCGCATTTCTCGCGCAGCTCAAAAGCCGCTGGCGCGCCGGCCTCGTCGGCGGGCTCTGCACCTCCGTATCTTACGGCCTGGCTTTGTACGCGATGGCCTATATTCCCATCGCCCTCGTCGCCGCTTTAAGAGAGACTTCGGTTGTCTTCGGCACGGCGATCGCGGCCCTGTTTCTGGGCGAGAGGTTCGGACCGGTCAGATACGTCGCGGCGGGGCTGGTGACGGCGGGAGCGGTGGCGATGAAGGCGCTGTGACGCCTGCTTATTTTTAAGCCGAAGTTCCGGGAAGGCGGGAGCGCGGCGCCGGAACGAATCCGGCGTCGGCTTCAGCCCTGGACCTTCATCGAGAGGATGACGACCGGCTCGGCCGGCACGTCCTGGTGCAGGCCGCGGTTGCCGGTCTTTACCTTCTCGATCTTATGGACGACGTCCATGCCGTCGGTAACGCGGCCGAAGACCGCGTAGCCGTAGCCGTCGGGCGCGTTGTTCTTGTGGTCGAGGAAGTCGTTGTCGTTGACGTTGATGAAGAACTGGCAGGTGGCGCTGTCGACGACGTTGGTGCGGGCCATGGCGAGCGTGCCGGTCACGTTTTTGAGCCCGTTGCCGGCTTCGTTCTTGATCGGCGCCTTGGCGCTTTTCTGCTTCATGTCCTTGTCGAAGCCGCCCCCCTGGATCATAAAGCGCGGTATCACGCGGTGAAAGACAAGCCCGTCGAAAAAGCCCTCCTTCGCGTAGCTTAAGAAATTCTCCGCGCTGGCCGGGGCCTTGTCGGCGAAGATCTCCGCCGTAACGTCGCCCAGGCTCGTCGAGATGAGGACGACCGGATTTTCTGCCATTGGACCTCCCGAGCTTGATGCTGCCTCTCATATTACATGTTTCCATGCCGTATGGAAACGCAGCGCGGCGCCTTGCGGATTTGCGGCCCGGATGATACCAGGCACATGAATTTATGGCGGACATGTTGAGCGCGGCGATCGGACAGATAAAAAGATACCTGGCGTTTCGCCGGGAGCTCGCCGATATTTTGTC